>JBAPPP010000053.1:0-1747 GCA_049280175.1 Rhodanobacter sp. | reverse complement strand
GTCCTCTCCAGACCGTCTACTACGACACGCTGATCGACGAGAACGCGGCCAGCCACATCGCGATCGGCCAGGGATATGAGACGGTCGTCAGTGACCCGGCCGATCTCGCGCGCGTCAACACGAGCGTGATCCACATCGACTTCATGATCGGCGGCGATGACGTGTCGGTCACCGGCCTGCTCGCCGACGGCGCCGAGATCCCGCTGCTGCGTGACGGCACCTGGCAGGTATAGCGCGCCCGTTGCGGCCGTCATGGTTCGACCTCGGTGTCCAATCGGCGATATACGGCGCTCAGACACCGAGGTTCCGGCTCACGGGCCGATGTTGGCCCGCCACGCTACGCTAACCGCTGCTCCCGGAGAGGTGCCGGAGCGGTTGAACGGGCGCGACTGGAAATCGCGTAACGGGGGTTAACCTCGTTCGGGGGTTCGAATCCCCCCCTCTCCGTCGTTCGGCTTGAACCAGAGCCAGGTCATTTCACCGGGGCGGTACTCGTCGAGCGCCGCGCGCCGCTGGCGCCGGGGCATGAACCGAAGCTCGTCAGGTCGGCGTGCCGTCTGGATCTGGACTTGATGATCTCGACCGCGTGGGACTCCTCGAAGCGGCCGATCAGCGTTCGGGGCAGCGAGGCGTCGACGTGGTCGTGGACCTCGACCAGGATCGGCAATCTGCGCAGCGCCGGAGCCTGCTCGGGGTCCAAGAGCCCGCCCTCGCATCCTTCGCAGTCGCACACGACCGCGGTTGCCGCACCCTCGAGGTCGGCCAGCGCCCGAGCATCACATCGACCGTAGAACGCGAGCCGGCTCGTGACTGAGTTGACCTCACGATTGCGAGAGTGTCCCAAACGACCACGCCGGCGCCGGCTTTCAACCGCGTTGACCGGCGTGGCATATTGGATTGCGCGATGGCTGGCACCGCCTCCTCAGCAGAGTCCTCGACGCGGACCGAGGTGTGCAAGAACGAACGCGTCGGCCGAGACAACGCCCCAGGTCTGCGCGTCCGCGACGCGATGGTGGCCTCGCCGAAGACCGTGCCGGCCGATGCGACCGCTGCAAACCTGCGGGCGCTGTTCGCCAACCCTCACGTGGTCACGGCGCTGCTGGTCGACGGCCCACGGTTCGTCGGCGTGGTGCATCGCAACGAGCTCTCCGGCGAGGTCTCCGACGCGCATCCCGCGCGCGAGCTCGCTCGCGTAGATGTCCCGACGATCGAGCCGGACGCTCCCCTGACCGACGCCTTGGCGCTGCTCGACTCCCGCGACGAGCGGCGGTTGGTCGTGATCGACCCGGAGCACCGACGGCTTCGCGGCCTGCTCTGTCTCACGAGCGACCGCCTCGGCTTCTGCCAGAGCTGACAAGTACTCGTGCGGGTGCGGGAGATATGGGGCGATTTCCTCGACCGGCATCCTTTCTGGATCGCAACCGTGCCCCCAGTGCGCCGGTGGTACGAGGCCCTGCGTAGCGCGGGCGTCGATGCCGAGTGGGTGGACCTGCCTGAACGCGGCGTCCATGGCAACAGTCACGCGATGATGATGGATGACAACAACGCCGAGATCGCCGATCTCGTGCTCGACTGGCTCGCGGCCCGGGACCTGATCGAGAGCGGCTGACCGTTCGCGGACAGCGCCGGGCGAAGATCGCGACTAGTGCTGTTCGAACAGCAGCTGCGGCAGCCTGGAAAGCGCGCTGATCGGTGTCGCGCCGAGCTCGCGAGTCGGCCGGACATCGACGCCGTCGGTGAGCGCGAA
>JBAPPP010000052.1:0-8123 GCA_049280175.1 Rhodanobacter sp. | reverse complement strand
CTGCTATCCCGCGCTGATCCGACAGCGCGACAAACTGCTGATGTTCTACAACGGCAACGACATGGGGAAGGATGGATTCGGCGTGGCCGAGGTCGACTGTGACCGCTTCGACGGTGATGCGCATGTTCACGCTTAGGCCATACGCCGAGGCCGATGCAGGCGACTGGGATGCGTTGGTCGAGCGCTCCCGTAACGGCAACCTGCTGCATCGGCGTGGCTACATGGATTACCACGCCGACCGCTTCGTCGACCGGTCGTTGATGGTCGAGCGCAATGGCGAAGTCGTGGCGGTTTTTCCCGCGAACATCCGCGAGAACCTGGTGATCAGTCACGGCGGCCTAACCTATGCCGGACTGATAACGACGCAGGCATTGCGCGCCGAATCGACGCTTGCCGTGTTTGAACAGATCGGCAGCCACTATCGAACGCTCGGCGTGGAACGCGTCATCTACAAGGCAGTGCCGCATGTGTTTCATGCCACTCCCGCCGAAGAGGATCTGTATGCCTTGCATCAGCTGGGCGCGCAACTGACGCGTCGCGATCTTTCCTCGGTCATCGCGTTGCAGGAAACATTTCACTTCACACAGGGGCGCCGACATTCCATCGAAAAGGCCGGGAAGGCGGGCATCCGATGTCAGGTCGGCTCCGATCCGGCGGCTTTTCACGCATTGCTTTCGGAAGTGTTGGGCAGGCACGACGCCGTGCCAACCCACAGCCTGCCAGAGCTGCGCCTGCTACAAGCGCGGTTTCCGCAGCAGATCGTGCTGCACGAAGCACGCCGCGAGGGTGTCTTGCTGGCGGGTGTCCTTGTCTACGATTTCGGCAGGGTGGTACACACCCAATACATGGCTGCATCGGAGGAGGGCCGACGGCTGGATGCGCTCAGTTTTCTGTTGGCGGAACTGATCGGCGTCATCTACGCGGGCAGGGCTTATTTCAGCTTCGGCATTTCGACCGAGCAGGAGGGGCGGGTACTCAACAGCGGCCTGATCGCACAAAAGGAATATTTCGGCGCCCGTGCCGTTGTGCATGATTTCTACGAATGGGTGCTTTAGTGGACGTCCCGTTCCTCAGCCTCAAGGACGTCAATGCGCGCTATGCCGATGAGCTGAAGGCAGCCGCCGCACGCGTGATCGATTCAGGCTGGTATGTACTCGGCGATGAAGTCGCGGCTTTCGAGCATGAGTTCGCTGAATATTGCGGCGTGCGCCACGCGGTGGGCGTGGGCAATGGGCTGGATGCACTGTCGCTGATCCTGCGCGGTTACAAGGAACTCGGCGCCATCGAAGAGGGCGACGAGGTCATCGTGCCTGGCAATACCTTCATCGCGAGTTTTCTCGCGATTACCGAAAACCGGCTCGTGCCGGTTCCGGTGGAACCCGATCCGACTACTTTCAATATGGATCCGGCTGCCGTGGAAGTGGCCATCGGGCCGCGTACGCGCGCGATCATGGCGGTACATCTGTATGGCCAGTTGGCCGACATGCCCGCATTGACTGCACTGGCCCGGCGACACAACCTGCTTCTGATCGAAGATGCGGCGCAGGCGCATGGAGCGATGAGCGACGGTCGCAAGGCCGGTGCGTTCGGAGATGCGGCGGCCTTCAGTTTTTTCCCGGCCAAGAATCTTGGGGCGCTGGGCGACGGCGGTGCGGTAGTGACCGACGACACCCTGCTGGCGGAGCGGATCGCGGCCTTGCGCAACTACGGTTCCGACGTGAAGTACCGACACCTGTTCCAGGGCCTCAATTCGCGACTCGACGAGATGCAGGCTGCCATGCTGCGGGTGAAGCTGAAATATCTCGACGAGGACGTCGCATGGCGCCGACGCGTGGCGCGACGCTATCGTGATGGCATCCGTCATCCCCACATTCAATTGCCGGATGTGGCGCACGAGGAACAGCACGCCTGGCATCTGTTCGTGGTTCGCTGCTCGCGCCGCGATGCTTTGCAAAGACATTTGCAGGCGCTAGGCATCCAGAGTCAGGTGCATTACCCGGTGCCGCCGCATCGGCAACCGGCCTATGCAGCGTTGCGAAACTCGCAGCTACCATTGACGGATCGGTTGCACGATGAAGTGCTCAGCCTTCCCATGGGACCGACGCTGCACGACGCCGCGGTGGACGGGGTGATCGACGCCTGCCAGACGTTTGAGTGTCCCGCATGAGCATCGTCCGCACCAGTTTCTATACCACCATCGCCACCGCCGCGCGGTTGCTCGCGGGTCTGGTTGTGATCAAGCTGGTGGCGTGGTTTGCCGGGCCCTCAGGTGTGGGCAAGCTTGGCCAGTTCATGAGCCTCATGTCGTTGCTGGCTGTGCTTGCCGGTGGCGGCATCAGCGCCGCCATCGTGAAGTACGTCGCCGAATACCGCCACGACGCGCAAAAATTATCGCGTCTGCTTGCCGCGGCGCTCTGGTATGCGCTCTGTGCATCCTGCCTGATGGGAGGCGCCGCGCTGCTGTTCAGTCGGCAGATTGCGCTGTGGCTTCTGGGCGACCCGGGTTATGAAAGCCTGATACGGGTACTCGCCGTGGCGCAGCTCGGCATTGCTCTGGTCAACTACATCCTCGCCGTGATCAACGGCTTCATGGACGTGCGCCGGCTTGCCTTCATCCAGGTGCTTGGATCGGCTTTCAGCATCGTGCTGGTGCTCTGGCTTTCGCGCTGGCTGCATCTGTACGGAGCGCTGCTGGCACTGGTCCTGGGCCAGTTGCTGTGCCTTGTCGTCGGCCTGCCAGCCTGGTGGCGTAGCCCGTACTTCCAGCGCAGCATGCTGCGAATGCATTTCGATCGGGAAATGACCCTGCGGCTTGCTGCTTTTTCGGTGATGACACTCAGCTCCGCCTTGCTGCCTCCCTTGATCAATATCGCGGTTCGCGATCATCTCGCGCTCCAGTTCGGCTGGGAGCAGGTCGGCTACTGGCAGGCGGTGAGCAAGGTGTCGGACGCTTATCTGCTGTTCCTCACCACGGCTATCAACATCTACTACCTGCCCAAGCTTGCGTCGACGCACGAGCGTTCGGCTCTGGTGTTTGAGCTGCGCAATGCCTACCGCTACCTGTTGCCCGCTGTCGCTGCCATGGCGGTGGTGGTCTATGCCTTGAGAGGCTGGGTGACACGCCTACTGTTCAGTGCGGACTTCACGTCTGCCAACGCATTGTACGGACCGCAATTGCTGGGAGACGTCATCAAGATCGCTTCCTTCGTGCTGTCCTACGTCATGCTGGCCAAGGCCATGACGCGGCTGTTCGTGATATCCGAGTGCGTGTTTGCGGCCAGCTATCTGGTGCTGGTCTATGTGCTCACGGCGCACTTCGGCCTGGTCGGTGCGATGTACGCATTCACGATCAACTATCTCATCTACCTCGCATTCAATGTGCTGGTCGTTCGACGTTACCTGGGAGGGTTATGACGATGGCCTTCGACGTATCGAAAAGCACGGCGGCGATGCCGCTGGTTTCCATACTCATACCTGCCTTCAACCACGAGCGTTTCGTGCAGCGTTGCCTGGATAGCGTGCTGGAAGATCCCTATCCCGCCAAGGAGCTGATCATCATCGACGACGGGTCGACCGACAAAACCGCCGAGAGGATTGCCGACTGGGTAGCGACGCATTGCATGGATCTACCGATCGAATATGTGCGGCGGGAAAACAGGGGGATTGCTGCGACCTTGAACGAACTGGTGGCGCGTGCGAGCGGGGAGTTCCTCCGGCCGGGTGCCAGCGATGATTATTTGTTGCCCGGAGGTCTCGATGCCCAGGTTCGCTATCTGCTGGCGCATCCGGGCAAGGGGGCGGTGATCGGCGATTCTGTCGTCATCGATCAAGACGGCAACAAAATGCATGACAGCGGTATGCGCGATCTTCACGGAGCCAACAAGCATCTCTATCGATCCGATGACGGTATCCGACGTGCGGTGATCAGTCATTGGGCCATTGGCGGACCGGTCGCCTTGATGAGAAGGAGCGCACTCGAAACCGTCGACCGCTGGAGCGAGGGCCTGCGCATCGAGGACTGGGATCTGTTTCTTCGGCTGGCAGCCCATGATGCGCTTGGCTTCGTTGACGTCAGCGTCTGCGCGTACCGCATCCACGGCAAAAACCTGAGCACGACGCGGCACACGGCGACCCGGGTGATCAATCTTGTCGAGTCGAGGCAGATTGCGGCGCGCCGGGCCTGTCTGTTTGACGAACCCTACAAGACCTTGCTCAGGGCGCAGTCGCATTACATCGGAGCCAAGATCTCGTTCCTGCAGAGACGGTTCTGGCCGCTGGCATTCCACATGCTCGCGTATCTATCGCTGATGATTCTGTCAAAGGTTCGGCCACCATCCGCAAACACCGGAGTGGAGGCCACATGAAGCGGTTGCTGTGTCTTCCCTCAACCTATCTCGGGCTACCGATCCTGCTTGCCTGTGGGCTTACCTTGCTCACCTACGATCTCTCCGTTGATTACCTGCAAGGTCTGCTGCTGTTGGCGGTGACCGCGTCAGCCATCGTCTTGTTCGACGTGTGTGGGAGCGTCAGGATTCCCGAACCCGCGCGGTTCCGTGCACGCCACTACGCTGGTACCCGCGATTCGTTCGTCGCGCTGGCATTTGCGGGTCTCATCGTTCTTTTCTGCCTGCTCGATCTCACGTTGTTTTCCATTCCCCTGTTCGACAAGCCCTCGTCGTATGCCTCGATGGAAGGGGGCCGCGAGCACATCAGGCACATTTCAGACATCTGCTGGGTGCTGCCCCCGATCGCACTGCTCTGTGTCAGGAGCAGGTGGCTTCGCAACACGCTTATAGCCATCGGCTTTCTGTTTCCCATCCTGGTGATCGACCGCAACAGGCTCTTCGCCTCGGTATTTTCGTTCGCCCTCGTGATTATCTTGCGCCGCGACGAGACAAAACCGCTGCCGTGGAAAAGCGTGAGCTTCTTGGCGCTCGCGGGCAGCAGCATTTTCTCGATCCTCGGCATCCTGCGATCCGGGCCACTGGATGCCATCACGCTGCCTTTCAGTGCCATGTACCAGGCGTCCCCGGTGGGCATCAAGTGGCTGCTGCTTTATGGAAGCGCTGGGCCCTACAACTTCAGCGCCATGCTAGCCAAGCACTACTCCAACGCTAACTTTCTCATCAATCAGGTGGTCCCCCTGAGTGGATCCGTCGCGACGGCCGGGACGGATATTCCGCTGGACGCGCCGACCATCAATGTGGGTACGGAGTTTTTTCCCTTCCTGCTGACGTGGGGCCCGCTGGGTGCAGTGGCTGCAGTCTTCGTGTTGTACGGCTTGCTACGGTGGAGCGTGCGGCGCCTTCGCCCGACCGTTCCGCTGTTTTCATTGCTGATTTTCCTGCGCGTCTCCTACGTGTGTGTCATGTCGCCTTTCGCGCCACAGGCCTTTACGTGGACGAACGTTGGCTTCGTTGGCCTGTGTCTTTTCATGCAGGTACTCGCGGCATGGCTGCCGAACAGGAAGTGGCGAAAGCCGATGGGCAGCGGGCGGGGAGATGCCTCCTCGATGCCCTTGCAAACCATGTCTCCACCATCTTTTCAGTGAGTACAGAACCATGGACCAAGACGAAATCTACCTGATCGATCTGTGGCGGACTTTCTCCCGCGAGTGGAAATGGTTTGCGGTGGCGCTGATCGTGACCCTGGCCTGCACCTATGCGTTCACCCATATGGTGAAGCGCCAGTGGGAGGCGACTGCCTGGATACTGATCGGCCAGGTTGGGCAGGCCCCGCCAGATCAGGATAAAAAGATCGAACCTCTTCAGCGTGTCCTTGAACGCCTGCAACTGGTGCCGTTCGAAAACGAGGTTGTGAAAAGTGTGGGTCTGTCGCCGGACTCACCGGAGGCCCAACTTTACCGCGGTAGCCTGAAGCTGGATCCGTTGCCCTATGCGGGACCCATCATCCGGTTGAGCGTACGAGCACATTCGCCGCAGCAGGCTCGACAACTCGCCACTGCGACCGTCACCCAGCTACAGGCCGTCCATCAGCAGCTCGAACAGGTGCCGTTGAAGTTGGCTCGCGCGCATCTCGACGAAGTTCAGGCTGATCTGCAAAGCGCCTTGGCTGATCGCGACCAGTTGCTGCAGCTCCTTGCCCCGGGCAACAAGGCCGATGCGGGAAGCAAAACGCTTGCAAGCGTGTCGCTCGCCGGCAAGAACGAGGAAATTCACAACTTGCAGAAGACAAGGAGCGATCTCATCGATCGCCTCAGCCCTACCAATACGTATGAAACATCACTGCAGTGGCCGGTCTATGTTCCCCAGTGGCAGGCGTTTCCCAATCCAACGTTGATGTGGGGTATTGGCCTCTTGCTGGGAGTTGTCCTGGGGCTGTTCGCAGCCACCGCCAGAAGCATGGCACGGCGCCAGGCGTAGGACAGGCTGGCTTTGCCACAGGAAGCGGGCGAGCACCCGTGTCACGGCTGGCAGTGCGCAGATAGCCATTCACGCCGTTTCATTCAACCAAAACGGGCCACAAAGGCACTTACCTGATAGGCCGGTGGAAGTGGCAGGACGGGTGTCGCAGACCGGTCTGCGAATGCGTTGGTTCTGTAGTAGATGAAAGTTGTTTTGCGCTAGAACGGAGATGGGTATGGATGGGCAGCACAAGTTTGAACCTGATGTCCACGCGCTGCCCGCGCGGAACGTCCATCAGCACCGCCGAGGAGCACCTTTGGACGAGGCGCAACTGCTCGAAACGCAGCGTGCCTTCGACAGTGTCGCTGCCGACTATGACGGTCCGCGAGGCAATAACGAGCTGATTCAGCGCATGCGGATCACCCTCTGGGATACCGTGCACAGCACGCTTCCGGCTGGAGCTCGTCTGCTCGACCTGGGTTGCGGTACGGGCATCGACGCGCTTGAATTCGCACGGCGCGGTTTCCATGTCGTCGCCACCGACTGGTCGCCACAGATGGTCGAGCGTACACGGGCGCGCGCTGCAGCCGCTGCCTTGGGGTCTCGCGTAACGGCGACGCACCTCGGCGTCCAGCAACTCGCTCAGCTCGAGGGCGAGTTCGATGGCATTTATTCGAACTTCGGCCCCCTGAACTGCGCGCCGGACCTTGGCGCCGTGGCGGCTGAATGCGCTCGCTTGCTGCGTCCCGGCGGCAGGCTGGTTTTTTCGGTGATGGGACGGATCTGCCCGTGGGAGCTGGGGCACTACGCGTTACGCGGACGCTTCAAGCGAGCCAGCGTGCGAGCTGCGCGAGGCGCGACGGCGGTCGGCATGAATGGCCAAACCATCTGGACCTATTACTACCTGCCACGCGAGTTTTACGCGGCCTTCGCCGAACACTTTTCACTGGAGAGCTATCGTGCGCTGAGCTTGTTCATGCCACCGCCTTACCTGGTGGACTACTACCGACGCCACAGCGACTGGTGCGAGCGTCTGGGTCGACTCGATGACCGCCTGGGCGGCCTGCCGCTACTACGCGGCATGGGCGACCATTTCCTGATCGTGATGCAGCGGCGCTGAGCTCGTGGATATTCTCCAGGCAGCGATGGATCTCAGTTTGTGCCGCGCGGTAACGGTTACCTCTGACGGGACCTCGCGTATGCCGTTGCCGATCAGGGCAGGGCGGATCGGCTCATCGCTGGCCGCACGGGCCTATCGGCTCGATCTCCGTGACCATCTGATTTTCCCCGGGCTGATCAACGCGCACGAGCATTTGCACGTCAACGCCGTTCCGCCGCTGAAAACCGCTACGCCCTTTCCCAACAGTTATGCCTGGATTGCGGCATTTCAGAAACATTTCGAGGAGCCCACCGTCATCGCCGCGCTGCAGGTACCGAAGGAATGTCGGCTGCGGCACGGCGCGCTGAAGAACCTGCTCGCTGGTACCACCTGCGTAGCGCATCACGACCCCTGGCATGCAGAGCTAGACGCCATGGATTTTCCGATCGCACTGCTGCGCGATTTTGGCTGGAGCTACGCGCTGGGCTGGCCCGACTACGGCCCGTCGGTGCAACAGAGCTTCGCCACCACGCCAGCCGGGCATCCGTGGATGATCCATCTGGCCGAGGGTACCGATGCGACCGCGCAAGCGGAATTATCCGAGCTCGATCGACTGGGGTGTCTGGCCGCCAACAGCGTACTGATCCATGGTGTGGGCC
>JBAPPP010000051.1:0-2634 GCA_049280175.1 Rhodanobacter sp. | reverse complement strand
GCCGCCACCAGCGGGCAAGGACGGACCAGCAGACCTCGGGCTCTGGTGTTGCCGCCCACCTCACATGGGAGGCACAGTTCCATTGATGCCGACTGCGACGACTTTGGCAGTTGCCGGGTTGCCAGGCATCGCAGCCACAAAGACATGCGCGCCTTTGACAATGTCACTCCTGACGGCTGGCTGGAAAGTCACTACAGGTGCGTCAGCCGGTACATCGATCGTTTTTTCGCCTTTCCCATAATCAATCACGAGCATGCGGTCACCGCTGCCCGTCGCGGTTTTCACGGTGCCATTTGTCATTGCTGATGGCATCGATTCCCCGGACTTCATCTTCTTCACGGTGCCATTCGTCATCGCCGAGGCCATCACGTCGCCGTTGGTCATCGCCGACGCGTTGGCGCCTTTGGCGGGAAGATCCCAGGCATAGTCGCCCAGTCCCGATCCTTTCATCGCTGGCGGAAACACCACCACCTCGAGTGCGCGTGAGGTGGTACCACTGGGTACGTTGGCCGAACCGATGAATGAGCCAGGCTGGATCTGGTCGATGCTGCTGGGTACCACGCCGGTGATCCGCGTATCGGCCGCGAGACTGATGGTCCTGGAGCCGGCATCGGTCTGTACGGTGAACCCTGTGGCCGTCACATCAGTAACAGTTCCACGGACATGCACCGCTTGATCGGCAGCCATTGCGGAAGCGGCGGTCGCCGAGATCGCGACAAGCAGGCTGGCGAGCAGCAATTTTCGATTGAGGAAGCGAGTTTTCATAACTGTGCCTTTCGGTTGGGCTGGGAAACGAATCAGGCTATAACCCTGATCCTTCGTCGCTGGCCAGCTCGGCGTTACATGCTTGTGTTTGCCGCATGCGGTGGATCAGGCTGAAGTCGCCCGGGAACCAGACGGGTCTTGCTGAACGTTCTCCGCGACACTTAACAGCTTCGTCTCGAAACCTGCACTTCCGTAGTTGCAAGATCAAGGAGGGTGAATTCAGGATCGCGAGCCAGGAAGGGTTATGGAAATACTCTATGTAGTGCAAAGCTTTCGCGAAGTGGATGGAGACTTTCTGGCTGAGAAGCCAGTACTTCACGGGCTGGAAGAATTTGCGCGTAGGCGCGGTGAGCAACTCGCTACGCAGCGCGGAGGCGTACTGGTGTACGCGCAGGGCGCGGACACCAATCGTGAAGAGTATTCAGATCCGATCATCCTGGCCAAGTACGGCCATGTCCCGAACCCGCAGGAGCAAAGCCTGCGGTACGTTCGGTAGGTCACGTCAGGTCCTAATCCGGGGCCGTGCGATCAAACCCGGCGTTCAGTCGGATAGGGGAGTCTTGGTGAATGACTTCCTAATCGGCGATGTACGGTGCTCTCATTCGCCCCGAGAGCTTTGAAAGCGCCGCATTGGATGCATAGGCATTGAGAAACCCGCCGGTCGGCGGTTTTTTTGTATGGGAAGGGGCCGCAGCTACCAGTGGGAACTGAAAGTAGCGTTACCGCAATTCCCTCACATCGTATGTCGATAGCGGCTTACATATTGGTCATGTTTGCGGTGTCACATTGCTTTCAGATGGTGCAGGTCCAAGCGAGTACCCGGCGGCCCCGTAACCAAGCGATTCTCCTGTGATGCGGAAGTCATGGTGCTCACTCGCTCAAGCCATCGACTGCCGGTGATCGACGCGTTTGCGGCGCCGACATGTCGCTGCTGGGCGGAAGCTGCCGCAGGGATCAACTCTCAAACAGGCCGAAGCCGTTGGGTGCGACAGGCATGGCGGTTCCGCGCATCATCTACCATGTCGGTGCCGAACTGCCGGAGCCTGGATGGCTTTCAACGGGAGACGCGATGACGATTCGTGGATCGTTGTATCGCGCGGTATTCGAGCACCTTTTGTTCCGTGTCGAAGAGTCGAACTGCTTGCAATAGGACGATCTACAGCCTAATTTCATGCAAGCCCAACCAGGGAGGGCGTCAAGTGATCAATGTTGTTTTGGTGGACGATCACGAGCTGGTGCGTACCGGCTTCAGGATGATTTTGCAGCAACAGTCGGATATCAACATCAGTGGCGAGGCAGGTAGCGCGGAGGAAGGCTTGCGATTGATTCGTACGCTGGGACCGAACATTGCGCTGGTCGATGTGCACATGCCCGGCATGAGCGGTATCGAGCTCACCGAGCGCGTTTGCCGGGCAAAACTTCCCACGCATATCGTCATCGTGACGGTAGTCGATGACGCACGCTTTCCCAAGCGCCTGCTTGACGCTGGCGCGCTCGGTTATCTGACCAAGGGTTGCAGCGCCGACGAGCTGGTATCCGCCGTGCGGCAGGTGGCCAGCGGCCGGCGCTATCTGGCGCCGGCGGTAGCGCAGCAGCTTGCATTGGCAACGTTGGATGGCAACACGTCGCCATTCGACGTGCTCTCCAGTCGTGAATTGGAGGTGGCGATGATGCTGGTGCGCGGCAAGCCGTTGACGATCATCGGCGAGCAACTCAATTTAAGCCCGAAAACCGTGTCGACGTACAAGCAGCGCCTGATGGAAAAACTGCACGTCGACCACGTTCTCAGCTTGGCTCACCTGATGACGGTGCATGGTTTGCTCGATACGTCCAACCATCAGGTGGGTGGCTGACTCTTCGGGACTTGAC
>JBAPPP010000050.1:0-1718 GCA_049280175.1 Rhodanobacter sp. | reverse complement strand
GACGACGACCTTGGCCGAGATCTTGGCGCCGCCGAGGGCGATGTAGAAATCGTCGGCCTTGCGGAAACCCATCTCGCGGATCACGTCGGCAAGCAGCGGTGAGCCGACCAGCTTCTGCGCGGGAAGCCCCTGGCGCTTGAGATGCTCCTGGAGCAGCTCGCGCCCCGTGTGCTCGGTGTCGCGGCGCGACTCGGCCTTGAACCACGCCTTGATCTTGTTCCGGGCGCGGGTCGTCTTGACGAGCGCGAGCCAGTCGCGCGACGGGCCGCGTTCGCGCTTGGAGGTCAACACCTCGACGATGTCGCCCGAGCGCAGCTGGTAGGAGAGCGGGACGATCTTGCCGTTGACCTTCGCGCCCACGCAGCGATGGCCGACGTCCGTATGGATCTCGTAGGCGAAGTCCAGCGGGGTCGCCCCGGCGGCGAGCGACTTGACCTCGCCCTTGGGTGTGAAGACGAACACCTCGTCCTCGAACAGGTCGACCTTCATGGTCTCCATGAATTCCTTCGGGTCACCGCTGAAGTCCTGCTGCCAGTCGAGCAGCGAGCGCAGCCACTTGAGCTTGCCGTCGGGATCGCCCAGCCCCTTGGTCTCGCCGGCGTAACCCCCGTCGCCCTTGTACATCCAGTGGGCGGCGATCCCGAACTCGGCCAGATCATGCATCTCGCGGGTCCTGATCTGGATCTCGAGCGGTCTGCCCTCGGGACCGATCACGGTCGTGTGCAGCGACTGGTACATGTTGAACTTCGGCATCGCGATGAAGTCCTTGAAGCGGCCGGGGAGCGGCTTCCACAGCGAGTGGATCACGCCGACGGCGCCGTAGGTGTCCTTGACCGAGTCGACGATCACCCGCATCGCGGTCAGGTCATAGATCTCGTTGAACTCGCGATCCTTCTTGGTCATCTTCGCGTAGATCGAGTAGAAGTGCTTGGCGCGGCCGGAGATCTCGGCGTGGATCCCAAGCACGGTCAGCTCCTTGGCCAGGTACTCGCCCGCCTCGTTGACGTAGCGCTCGCGCTCGCCCCGCTGCTGGGCCACCAGGCCCTTGATCTCGTTGTACTTGCGCGGGTGCAGCGTCTGGAACGCGAGGTCCTCGAGCTCCCACTTGATCGCGTGGATGCCCAGCCGGTGGGCGATCGGCGCGTAGATGTCGAGCGTCTCGCGCGCTTTCTCGATCTGCTTCTGCTTTGGCATCGCCGAGATCGTGCGCATGTTGTGCAGGCGGTCGGCGAGCTTGATCAGGATCACGCGGATGTCGCTCGACATCGCGACGACCATCTTGCGGTAGTTCTCGGCCTGCGCCTCGTCGCGCGACTGGAACGTCAGGCCCGTCAGCTTGGTCACGCCGTCGACGAGCCCGGCGATCTCCTCGCCGAATGCCGCCGACACCTCTTCAAGCGATGCGCTCGTGTCCTCGACCGTGTCGTGCAGGAGCGCCGCGCACAGCGTCTCGGTGTCGAGCCGCATGCCGGCGCAGATCTTCGCGACTCCGACCGGGTGGGCGATGAACCCCTCGCCGGACTTGCGCCGCTGGTCGGCGTGATGCACGCACGCGTAGACGAACGCCTCCTCGACGCGATCACGGTCGATCTCGAGCGCCGCGTGATCCGCGTGATCCGCGTGCTCTTCGACGATCGCGAACAGGTCGCCGAGCAGCTCCTGCTCGAACGGCGACAGATCGGCGCGCCGGACCAGCGTGTGCCCGGACGGGTCTCTGA
>JBAPPP010000049.1:0-4950 GCA_049280175.1 Rhodanobacter sp. | reverse complement strand
CTAGGCGCTTCGCCAGCGACCCGCACGACCCTCTGGAATGCGAGATGCTCGCACAGCGCTGGCGGTTTTGCTGCCGATGACGCCGGGGTTGTGACCTCGGCGGGCACGTTTCTCACCGATGAGGTGGAGGTTTGCGGAGCAACCGATTGTCCCCTCTCGCTGGGGAGCCAGTAGGCTGCGCCAGCAACCAACAATATCCCGACCGAGAGCGCCGCCAACCCGGTATTTGTCCTCATCGCACCCGCCCTCTTCTGCCGCCCGGCCAGTCATCACGCAGGTATCAGAACCGCGACGCTGCCTCGGTGTCTGTCAGCCACTTCGGGGCGTTGAACGCATGTTGGATTGGCGTCCATGAAAACTGCCCCGATGGGTAGTCGCGGCCTACACCGCCGAATCGAGCCGTACCAAGGCAAGATTCGCGGAAGAATTTGTGCTATTCTCATACCTCGGCCCCCAGAGCGGCACACGGCGGGGTCTGACGCGGGCATTGAGGATCGGCCCGGTGACCAGCGAAGCCGCCCCTACGCGGCCGCCACAGTGGCCAGAACACTGCATTCGGCGCCGCCGTCACCCGGACACGGGCGGTCGCCACCTCTATCTGCTGAAGTGGGTTTACTGCCGCACTGGACGAAGGAACCAACCAGGACGCAGGACCGATCATCGCTCTGTCGATAAGATGTTGCGCACCAGATTATGATGCGGAGACTACTCCGCTCCCCTGATACAGCCCTTCTGCCGCAGTCTCCGCAACATAATTTTCCGAAGTCAGATTGAATTCAGGAACGCGATTACACCCTTGTCCTCTTTCCAAGGTCGATTTGGGGCTGCATCTCCGGCATCGCACAGCGCCATCGCTTTCGCCTTCATCTGGAGATCGATTTCCGCGTAGATGTTGGTGGTATCGAGACTGACATGCCCGAGCCATGCGCGGATGGTGTTGAGATCGACACCGGCCTGCAGCAGATGACAGGCGCTTGTATGACGCACGACGTGCGGTGAGATAGCCCTTGTGGCAAGCGCTGGCACGCGGGCCGCACATCGCTCAACGAGCCGATAGACCCCGAACCGGGTATAGCGCTCGCGATGGCGACTGAGGAAGACAGGGTCACCGTTTGCGCGTCCCTGGCTGAGTTTGCGAAGCGCGTCCTCTGTGCGTGGCCACAGCGGGCATTGGCGAATTCTGTCACGCTTGCCGCGCAAGGTAACGAGCGCATGGTTGTCGCCATGCCGGCTGATTTGAAGATTGCCGACCTCCAATCTTGTCGCCTCCGAGACCCGCGCCCCGGTGTTGTAGAGGAACAGAAGCAGGGCGTATTCGACCCGACCCTGTGGTGTCTGGCGATCAGGAACTGCGAGTAGGGCGTCCATCTCATCTTTGGCCATCCAGGAGACCGGCTGCGGTGTGGCTTTCTTGGTTGTGATGGCCCGGATCTGCGCGCACCAAGCGAGATGGACCGGATCACGACTGGCGACGAAGCGGGCGAAGGATCGGATTGCCGTCAGGCGTTGGTTGCGTGTCTGGACTGCACAGTCGCGTTCCTCCTCGAGATGAGCAAGGAACTGCAGCACGCGTGACGGGGTGAGATCTTCAACGTCCAGGCGGTCCACAGGTTTGTGGACCTTAGCGCTGATAAACGGCAGCAGCAGCTTGAAGCTGTCGCGGTAGCTCTTCTGCGTGTTGCCGGCGAGATGGCGCTCGATAACGATGTAATCGGCCAGAAAGCGTCGGAGCCAAGGACCGAGCGTCCGGGGGTCACGCATGGCCCCCTCCATTGACGTAGCGGTCGAAGCGGACCGACGCTTCATGAAGGAGCTCGGGCGTCATCGACAGGTAGACGCTGGTGCCGTCCATATGGGCATGGCCGAGATATGTCGAGAGCGCCGGCAGCAGCCGCTGCACGTCTGCACCCTCGCGGTACCAGGACGTCAACCGATGCACGGCTGCGGTGTGACGCAACGCATGCAGGCACGGAGCGCGCCGACCGTCATCTTTGCGACCAATTCCAGTGATCTCAAGCAATCTTTTGAACGCATGATCGACGTTGTGCTTCCTCACTTGGGTCCCGTCTCGGTTCGTAAAGAAGGCAGACTCCATCCCTTCCAGCAGCGGACGATGGGAACGTCGTTCGGCATAAGTCCGCATGGCATTGGCAAGCTGGGGGGCTACGGGGACGAGGCGACTCTTGTGGAACTTGGTGTTCCTCACCGTCAGCACTTCGCTCGCAAGGTCGACATCCCTCATGGTCAAATGCAGAGCCTCGCTGGTTCGCAATCCAGCTCCGTATAGGATGAGGAGCACGGTACGGAACGTGTCGCCATCAAGGCGGATGGCGTGCTTGCGGCTGATATCGACGGCCTCAAACAAGAGCTGCAGTTCCTTACGGGAGTAGATGTAAGGTGGTGCGGATGCGGGCTCTCTCGGCTCTTCGTCCGCTGCCGGCAGTGGCGACCCAGAGGCATAACCGCGGCTGATCGCATAGCGATAAAATCCTGCAAGAGCGCCGTACTTTCCGGCACGCCATCGGGTGAGTGGACCGGTCCCGTCGAGGAATCTGCGGACCTCTCTCTCCGTCACCGCATCGCAGCACACGTGTTCGGGGACCCCTTTGCGGAATTGGTACAGTGCACGTGCGCTGGTAATGAATCTTGCCCCATGGGACCGGCGCCAGGCCACATAGTGGTCGATCGCGTCGCGGAGAATCATACCAGCCCCTCCAGATCGATCCCGGCAACCTCGCGAAGAGCATTGAGCTGCACCTTGGCGTAGACCGAGGTAGCCGCGACACTGCGATGGCCGAGATAGTCGCCGACCGCCTTCATCGACAGGCCCTGATCGAGCAGATGCTGAGCGGCGGCATGACGCAGCGCATGCGGACCACGACGTTTTCCGGTGATCCCAAGACGATCAATGCGCGTAGAGACGATGAACTTTATCATATGTCGGTCGAGTGGTTTGATCGGAGCCCTCAACGTCAGGAATAGCCTTCGGTCGGGTTGCTTGGGACGTACCTCGCTCAGATAGCGCAGGATGGTCTGCCCGACTCCTCGTGAGAGCGGATAGAGATGCGTGCGCCCGGGCTTGGGACAACGCACGCGCAACATCTCCCGCTCCCAGTCCAGATCGTCGAGCTGAAGTCCGCTGACTTCACCGGCTCGTAGGCCGTAGGTGATCAGCAACATCAGGATTGCGCGCGCGCGTATGTCGAAAGTGCGGTCGCCCTCAGTGGCAGCAAGCAGCCGGACGACCTCGTCTCGGTTCAATCCTTTCGGAATCGCTTCTCCGGGGTATCGCCGCGGCGGTATAATCCCGTTGGCCAAACCTGGCTTGCACCAGCTCCGCTGTTCTGCAAAACGGAAGAATCTGCGAAGGTGCTGCGCATAAAGATGTATCGTCGATCGGCAGTAGCTGCGCGCGTGATAGTTCGCGATAACCTGATCGATCATGGTGATTTCGACCGAAGCTAGATCGACACCCGTCTCGTCCAACCAGAAGAAGAAGCGATTGGCCGTTCGGCAACAGCTTTCGATCGTGGTATCAGACCATCCGCATTCGCCCGTCATATGCGCTGCGAAGGCTGCGACCTCGCGTGCATGGGCATGACATGCGGCTTCTGGGCCACTACGCCAGCCCAGAAAGCGCAGCCATCGGTCGGCATGGCTGAAGTCCGGTCGCCGCGCGCGAGGTCGTGATGTGCGTTCCTCCGGCAAGGACCATCGCCTATACCAAGCCTCAATCTTGCACAGGATCAAGTCGACATCGTCGTCCTGCAAATCGAGATCGCGCACGAAGATCAGTTGATGGAAGGCGATCTTGCGCAATGTCGCGGGCCTGATGCCGATTTGCTCGCAGTGAGCGAGATAGCGGAGTCTCTCCTTGAGCAACGGCGCAGAACGATATCGCGCGATCGCAGATCGTTGGGCGAAAAGAGATTCGAACATGATCCCATCTCCTTGTTGTCGGAGCTCGGATCATGACACCAGGTGGACTTCGGAAAATTATGTTGCGGAGACTGCGGCAGAAGGGCTGTATCAGGGGAACGGCGTAGTCTCCGCATCATAATCCGGTGCGCAACATCTTATCGCAAATGTTGCGCGCAACATTTGCGATAGAGCGGAAGGTGATCGCCGCTATGAAAAGCGGGATGCGAGCGCTGCTGACGATCGTGGCGGTGGAAGACGCGAAGGTGTTCGAACACTGATGGAGGGAACGTTGAGGGAACTAATCGTCGCTGCGGGCCTGATTAACCTGATTACACGGCTAGCCGCGACTGTCCCGGCCTACGCTCAGGAATGGCAGATCAATCGCTTTCAGGATCGGATGTCTGACATGTCCGAGCACGAGGCGACGCTGTCAGTTCCCGAAGGCAGCATGACGGTGTCCTGCGTGGTGGGCCGCAAGGCTCTTTTGATTACCTTCGGGTCGGAAACGTATCTGGGTGCAACGGGGTTTCAACGGCACCGTCGGATGCAATATCGGATAGACGGGAACCCGGCGGTGGAGCCTTCGGAATTCTACCAAGAGCGGGGTGTGCTTATGGGCGTCGCCGGCCAAAAGTTACTATCAGCTGTCACACCGGAATCAAAGCACCTTCTGGTCCGCCTCGAAACATGGGACGGAAATAAGATCGATCTCGATTTCGACGTGAGCGAGTTGCAAGTGGTCAAAGACAGCCTGACTTACCTATGTCAGGCCGATCCACACTAGACACCCATCGCCGGAACGCGCTAACCTCCATGCGATTCATTTTGGTACCCTACAGTAACTCGCCGCCCTCGGGACCCCCTGCGGGCGGCTTTTTCTTGCGCGATCTAAAGGCGACAACTTACTCACCAGTCGATAAGTAAGACGACATTCCTATTGTACTTTCCCAAAGCCGGTGCTACGCTCGGGGCGTGAAACGAGATGGACGCGGTTTTGATCATCAGACGCTGGAAGCCATTCGATTGATG
>JBAPPP010000048.1:0-4975 GCA_049280175.1 Rhodanobacter sp. | reverse complement strand
GCAGGAACTGGCGAGCGGGACGATGTGCGAGCTGCTTGCGGATACCCCGCCGCCTTCGCTGCCGATGACGGTGCTGTATCCGCCACAGCGGCAGATGCCGGCACGACTGCGCGTCTTCGTCGACTGGCTGGTCGAGCTGACCGCCAACCAGCGATGAGCACCCACTTCCCTGTTTATGTATCGCGCGAGACGCCGCGGCGAGGCGTGCCGGTACCCAGCGTGTCACTGGTCAGCGGAGCACCGGCAGCGAGCAGGGCGCCGCGTTGTTCGGCCAGCGGCAGGCGCAGCATGCAATCTTCGAAGCGGGCGAGCTTCTGGAACACCGGTAGCGACTGCACCAGCGCGACGAGCGCGGCACTGCGCGGCCAGCGTGCGGGATCGATCGTGTAGCGCACGAACGAGGCCGTGCGGAAAAAGCAAGCGATGCTGATGTCCGCGATCGACAGCGCGCCGAACGCGAAACCGCCGTCCGGCAACTGGCCTTCCAGATAATTCAGCGTGGCAGGAATCTCCACCTCGCGCGCGTGATGCACGACGGCCTGATCGGCATCCTCGCCGAAGATATGCCGCTGGATCGCCAGCTGGTAGAACAGCCGCCAGATCAATGCGCCGGCCAGCCGGGTGTCGGCATACTCCTCCAGCCAGCGGGCCTGCGCGCGATCGGCGATATCTGCCGGATAGAGCACCGGCGACGGGTGTCTGTCCTCCAGGTACTGGCAGATGATCGACGAGTCATTCAGCACGAACCCGTCGTCGATTAGCACCGGAACGCGGCGCAGCGGGCTCAGTCGGGAAAATTGGTCGTTGCCGACGAACGGCGCGATCGGGTCGATCTCGTAATCGAGGCCCTTCAGTTCCAGGCAGACCAGCACTTTGCGCACAAACGGCGAAATGTAGTTGCCGATGATTTTCAGGCGAGCAGGCATCAGACGGCTCCGCTGCTTGTGGCAAGCCAATATAGCTACGCCATGCGACACAGAGCCTCAGCCTGAGCGGCTGGGCGGGCGCGCGTCAAGCGAAAGGCAGCGCCGAGGTATCAGCTGTTTAGGCTGGCGACAGCCAGCGCCGGTATCGCTGCCGGCGTGCCATTGGAGTCCAGTGCGATCATCACGAAGCGGCCGGTGGTGCAGATGCGGCGATCGCCGCTGAGCAGATCCTCGGCTGTCATCTCGACCTCGACGTGCATCGAACTGCGGCCGACCTTGACCACGCTGGCGACCAGTTCGACCAGTTGGCCCGTGCGCACCGGCACGCGGAAGTTCACTTCTTCGGAGCGCGCCGTGACCACCGTGCGTCGTGCATAGCGCGAAGCCACGATGAACGCGGCCTTGTCCATCCACGCCAGCGCCTGTCCGCCGAACAGCGTGCCGAGGTGGTTCGTGTGGTCGGGGAAAACCATTTCCAGCAGGCGCGCTTCGATCAGGGCAGTCGTCATGGAGTCATCTGAATGGGGAGGAGGATGGGAGGCGGCAGTGTAGTTTGTATGTCGCAAGCGGCATCGTCATCTTTTGCTTGCCGCAAGCGGCATGACTACCTCTGCTTGCCTCAAGACGGTATTGACCTCTGGCACGGGTTGGCCGGGGCGGTATCGCGTTAGCATCACCGGTTGGACGTGGGCGTGGCCATCGGGGTGCCGTCGCGTCATCCAGTTTCCCGTAGGAGGAAGGGCATGCATTCGATGATTGGCAAGTCGCGCCTGTTTGGCGTCGTAATGATGGGTCTGCTTTCCGCTGGCGTCGCTGCGCAGGATAAAACCGCTGCGCAAGATAAAGTCGCCACGCAGGATAAAGCGCTGAGCGCCCATGACTACGCGCAGGCTGAGCGCTTCATGGGTTACAACGTCACACCGCTGGTCGATCACGATGTGCGCCGCGCGAAATGGCTGGACGACAGCCATTTCTGGTATCGCGACCACGATGTCGGCGGCGATCACCTCATGCTGATGGATGCAGCGACAGGTCACGCCACGCCGGCGTTCGACCAGGTAAAGCTGGCCACGGCCTTGAGCAAGGCCGGTGACAAACCGGTGGACACCAAGAAACTTCCGCCCTTGCTCGATTACAGCGTGAAGCCGGATGGCCGCTACGACGTCGATCTCGACGGCAAGCATTACCTGTGCGACCTCAAGGGCGCCGGCACCTGCGTCGACATGGCCAAGCTGGTGAAGACCGGCATGGAGCCCGGCGTGCTGTCGCCGGACAAGCAGACCGCGGCCTTCATTCGTGACTGGAATCTGTGGCTGCGCGACATTGCCAGCGGCAAGGAAACCCAGCTCACCACCGACGGCGTGGCGAATTTCGGTTACGCCACCGACAACGCGGGCTGGAAGCACAGTGACAACGCCATCCTTGAGTGGTCGCCCGACTCCAATCGCATCGCCACCTTCCAGCAGGACCAGCGCAAGACCGGTGACATGTATCTGGTCAGCACCGGTGTTGGTCATCCGAAGCTGGAGGCCTGGAAATACCCGATGGCTGGCGATAAAAACGTGACCATGATCGAGCGCGTGATCATCGACGTGCCGACGCACAAGATGGTGCGCCTGCAGATGCCGCCCGATCAGCACCGCTCCAGCCTGTGCGACGACGTCAGCTGTGGCCCCGACGGCGGCTGGGACGACGTGAAGTGGGCACCGGATGGCAAGACGCTGGCGTTCGTCTCCACTTCGCGCGATCACAAGCATGAGTGGTTCCGCATTGCCGATGCCGGCACGGGTGTGGTGCGCACCGTATTCGAGGAAAGCGTAGCCACCGATTACGAGAGCGGCAATGACGCGGTGAACTGGCGCTACCTGCCGGAAAGCCACGAGGCCATCTGGTTCAGCGAGCACACGAACTGGGGCAACCTGTATCTGTACGACCTGGGCACCGGCAAGCCGAAGCAGGCAATCACCAGCGGCGACGGCAATGTCACCCAGGTGCTGAAAGTCGATGCGAAAACGCGCACCGTGTGGTTCCGCGGCGTCGGGCGCACGCCAGGCATCCACCCGTACTACCAGCAGTTCTGGAAGGTCAGCCTCGACGGTGGTGAGCCGACCTTGCTGACGCCGGAAGCTGCCGATCATGCCGTCACGCTGTCGCCGGACGGCAAGTATTTCGTCGATGCCTATTCCACTTCGGCCACGCCGACGGTCACCGTGCTGCGCGATGCGAACGACGGGCACATTGTCACTACGGTAGCCAAGGCGGACATCGGTCGACTCACTGCTGCTGGTTGGGTGCCGCCGGTTCCGTTCACGGTGAAGGCGCGCGACGGCAAGACGGATCTGTACGGCATCATGTACAAGCCGTCGAACTTCGACCCGCACAAAAAATACCCGATCGTCGATTACATCTACCCGGGTCCGCAGACGGGTTCGGTACGCGGCTACAACTTCATGGCGGCAAGCGGCGACAACCAATCGCTGGCGGAGCTCGGCTTCATCGTGGTGGCCATCGACGGCATGGGCACGCCATGGCGTTCCAAGGCATTCCACGACACCTACTTTGCCGACATGGGCGACAACACGCTGCCCGACCAGGTCGGCGGCATCAAGCAACTCGGTCAGCGCTATCCGTGGATCGATCTGGATCGCGTCGGTATCTGGGGCCACTCCGGCGGCGGCAATGCCACCGCCGATGCGCTGTTCCGCTATCCCGCGTTCTTCAAGGTTGGCTGGGCCGAAAGCGGCAATCATGAAAACCGTAACTACGAAGACGACTGGGCCGAGAAGTGGCAGGGTCTGCTGGTCACCAACAAGGACGGCACGACCAACTACGACAACCAGGCCAACGAGAACGAAGCGAAGAACCTAAAGGGTCGCCTGATGCTGGTGCACGGCACGATGGACGACAACGTGCCGCCCACCAACACACTGCTGATCGTCGATGCGCTGATCAAGGCGAACAAGGATTTCGACCTGCTGATGATCCCCAACGCCCACCATGGCTACGCCGCCGCCACGCCCTACACCACACGCCGGCGCTGGGACTATTTCGTGCAGTACCTCGCCGGCGAGACACCTCCAAAGGAGTACGCGCTGAAGCCGTGGCCGTGGATGTAGTGCGGCCGACGTAGGAGGTAGATGTACTGGATGCCGGACGCTTCTTCGGTGGAAGAGGTCCGGTAGCGGCGATGGCCTACAAAAGGATGGATGCACGGATGGCAGCCTGATGCCGACGCGCAGCACACCATAACGTTGTCCAGTGACTCAGGCGTCGTGGGTGGTTCCTGGTACGACTGAGGCATTGGACACCCCGAGCAAACCTGCCCCGGTTTGGGGAGACGGCCCCATCGGGGCCGTCTTTTTTTGCTCGATCAGAGTAGGTGTATTCGGCTGATACGCGTCGGTTGAAGATTCAACGCGTGCTTGCGGCCTGGGCGATGCCCTTGGCCACCGCCTCATCCAGCAATTGATCCATCTGCTGATTCGCCTTGTCCGAGGTCAGCCGCATGCGCCCGGACAACGCCTTCTGCTGCTTGCTCAGCTCGGCCTGCTGTTTGCTGAGTTCGACCTGTTGCTGGCGCAGGACATCCTCTCGCCGGCGGAATTCGTCACGCGACGCCTGTTGCGCCAGCCGCGCTTCCTGAGCCGTCGCGCGCGTGTCCTGACTGGGTTGTGCCGCCAGCTGTGCGGCGAGCATGGCCTCACGGGCAGCCATCTGCCCCTGCTGCGCACCGAGCTCACCCTGCCGTGCACCAAGCGCACCCTGCTTGCCGCCCAGCCGACCTTGTTGTGCACCGAGTTCGCCCTGCTGCCGGGCAAGTTCATTGATGGGTGCATAGGCGGCCTTGGCGCGCTCGATGTAGCTCGCATCATGAATCACGTAGGCCTTGTCACCACGGCGAAACCAAAGCACGGGTCCGTTGCCATGGTGCAGCTGTTTCGCCATGTCGAGATCGTTGTCGTTGCCGGTGATCATCACCGTGTCGCCTTCGATCATTACAAACCCACGGCTCGCATTCGAATGGATGTCGACTTCGACGTGGTGGGCGT
>JBAPPP010000047.1:0-2320 GCA_049280175.1 Rhodanobacter sp. | reverse complement strand
TGGCATATCGCCTTGTGCAGCGCCTGCGTCGAGCTTCTTGTTTGCGTGCGCCTTCGCCATCGCGTCTTTCAGCTCTTTAGGCATGTAGGTTTCGTCGTGCTTGGCCAGAACTTCGGTGGCGATGAAGCGCGCGTTGTCCATGTGTCCGGTCGCGATCACCGATTGGTTGTCGCGGAACAGGTCGGGCAGGATGCCGGTGTATTGCACCGGCATCGCACCGCTGGCATCGACTACGGTGAAGGTGACTTCGAGTGAGTCTTTGCTGCGCTGGATCGAACCGGCCTTGACCATGCCGCCGAGGCGGAAGTTTTTGTAACTGCTCGCCTCGCCCGACTGCACCTGGCTTGGCGTGAGCAGGTAGTTCATGTTCTGCTGCAGCGCGTACACGCCCAGACTGATCGCCACCGCGGCGGCGGCCACGACCAGCGCGACGATGATGAGTCTGCGTTTACGAGTGGGATTCATGGGCATGTCGTGAGCCGTCGCCGCTTACAGAGACGGTGGGGTGGTGATGGGGGTGCTGCTTGCGCGATCGGAACGCACCCGACTCTGTCGGGCATCCTGACGGGCCAGGCGGGAGCGCAGTTCACGCAGCACGCGGCGACGGCGCAGCGTGGGCGCGATGGTGTCGACGAGCAGCACGATGAAAAACACCGCGTAAGCCGGCCACACATAGCCGGCATAACCGCCCATGGCGAAGAACGTCTGCAAGCCGCTCATTGGCCGGCCTCGCTTTCAGCGATCTTGCGCACCCAGTCCTTGCCGCCTTCCAGCGCCAGCAGGTCGGTGCGCACACGGCGGAACAGGCTGGCGATGTAGTAGAACTTGGTCGCCAGCATCATGCACAGCAGCGGCCAGAGCATGGCCCATGAAATCTTCGACTGGCCGAACAAGTTGATGGTGCTGCCCTGGTGCAGGGTGTTCCACCAGTTCACCGAAAAATGCACGATCGGCACATTGATGATGCCGATGATCGCCAGGAAGGCGGCAGCGCGCGCGCCCTGACGGCGATCCTCGAATGCGTGGTACAGGCCGATCACACCGAGATAGAGGAAGAGCAGCACCAGCTCGGACGTGAGTCGAGCATCCCAGGTCCACCAGGTGCCCCACATCGGCTTGCCCCACAGGGAGCCGGTGACCAGCGTGATGAAGGTGAATGCCGCGCCGATCGGCGCCGATTCCATCGCCACCACTTCGGCCAGCTTGATCCGCCACACCAGCGCGATAAACGCCGCCACGCCCATCACTCCGTAGATAAACATGCTCATCCACGCGCTGGGCACGTGGATGAAGATGATCCGGTAGGCCTCGCCCTGCTGGTAGTCGGCCGGTGCCAGCACCAGACCGCCGTACAGCGCGATCACGCCGAGCAGCAACGCCAGCGCCATCGCCCACGGCCGCAAGGTGCCGGCAAAGCGATAGAAGGTCGGCGGCGAGCCGAGCTTGTGCAACCAGAGGGGGATCCAGTTAGCCATGATGGGTGGTCAAGCATCCAAAGCAATACGAAGGGCGGCCGCGCAGGCCAGTGGCGCCAACACCACGGCAAGCACCAGTGCGGCACCGAGCCAGGCGATCGGCGCGAGCCACGGCAAACCCTGTTGGGCGGCCGCCACGGCACCGGCGGCAAAGATCACCGCCGGCACGCACAACGGCAGCAACATCAAGGCGAGCAGCATACCAGAGCGCCGGGTACCGGCCGTCAGCGCGACCAGCACCGCACCGAGCAGACTGAGCAGCGGTGTGGCCAGCAGCAGGGCCAGCAGCAGCACCGGAATGACCGCGCCGGGCAGGTGCAGCATGCCCGCCAGCAGGGGCGCGATGACGATCAATGGCAGTGCCGTGGTGAGCCAGTGGGCGAGGATCTTCATGCCCAGCATCAGCGCCAGCGGCTGTGGCGCCAGGACCAATTGCTCCAGCGAACCGTCCTCGATGTCGCTGGAGAACATGGCGTCCAGCGCAAGCAGCATGGCCAGCAACACGGTGACCAGCACCACGCCGCCGGCGATCCGCTGCAGCAGGGTGTCCTCCGGCCCGAGCGCAAACGGAAACAGCATCGTCACGATCAGCGCATACAGCACCGGCATCGCGATATCGCCGCGCCGACGCCACGCCAGCGTGAGATCGCGCCGCAGCATCGCGGCACAGGCGGTTAGCAGGCCTGGACGGTTCATCGCTGTGCTTCCTCCCCTGCGGGTAGGGGAGGGTTGGAGGAGGAGCAAGGGCGAACCTCCTCCCAGCCGCCCCATGCAGGCAGGGGGAGGAGTCGATATGACAGCAGCTGCGCATGGGTCGTGAGTGCCGTCACGAGGCCGAATGGTTT
>JBAPPP010000046.1:0-5584 GCA_049280175.1 Rhodanobacter sp. | reverse complement strand
GTGCACCTGCGTGCACTGGTCGAATCCGGCATTGCGCTGCCGCCGATCGCGGCGATGCTTTCGGCCACGGCGCCGCTGCCGGTCGAGCTGGCGCATGCCGCGGAGCGATGCTTTGGTGCGCCGGTGCTGGAAGTGTTTGGTTCCACCGAGACCTGCGTGGTGGCCAGCCGTCGTCCGACCCTGGACGAGGACTGGTCGCTGTACACAGGCGTCGTCCTGCACCCGCAACCCGATGGCACCTCGGTCGTGGCACCGCAGCTGGCGGCGCCGGTCACGTTGGCCGACATCGTCAATCTGTCGGAGGACGGCCGCCGTTTCCGCCTGCGCGGGCGTCAGGCCGACATGCTGGAAATCGCCGGCAAGCGTGCCTCGCTCGGCGATCTCAGCCGTCGTCTGCTGGCGATCCCCGGGGTGCAGGACGGTGTGGTGTTTCAGCTCGATGGAGGCGATGCTCTGGGCGTGCACCGGATTGCCGCACTGGCAGTGGCACCAGGGCTGGACGAGCACACGATCCTGGATGCACTGCGCCGAGCGATCGACCCGTTGTTCCTGCCACGCCCGCTGCGCCTGGTCGATGCATTGCCGCGCAACGAGACCGGCAAGCTGCCACGGGCAGCGCTGCTGGCCCTGCTTCAATAAAACTACTCGCTTCATGCATTCGCCTCCTCTCCCACTTGGGGAGAGGATTGAGGTGAGGGGCGGGTGCTCGCCTTGTTGCTGACCAAAGCGCGCTTCGATGCGAAAGCCCCGCAAGACCAGCCCCTCACCCCAGCCCTCTCCCCGCAGGGGAGAGGGGGCAACCCCCCGCACACCCGCACCTGCATCGCCACCGCCTACCGCGCTGCGCAAACCG
Source organism: Rhodanobacter sp. (assembly GCA_049280175.1). GTDB lineage: Bacteria > Pseudomonadota > Gammaproteobacteria > Xanthomonadales > Rhodanobacteraceae > Rhodanobacter. Next base: position 4,731 of record JBAPPP010000046.1, on the reverse strand, counting down.
CAGCCAGCCTCTACAATGCCCAGCTGCGCCGACCCAGGCGCGACCCCTGGTAGTGGAGCAAGCATGAAAGTTCTCGTCATCGGCAGCGGGGGGCGCGAGCACGCGCTGGCGTGGAAGCTCGCGCAATCCGCGCAGGTCAGCGAAGTGATCGTGGCGCCCGGCAATGCCGGCACGGCGCACGAGCACCGCGTGCGCAATGCGGACGTCGCCGCGAATGATCTCGATGGTCTGCTCAAGCTGGCCAAGGACGAGAAGATCGGATTGACCGTGGTCGGTCCCGAGGTGCCGCTGGTGGCTGGCGTGGTCGATCGTTTCCGTGCGGCTGGCCTGCGCATTTTCGGCCCGCGCGCGATCGCTGCCCAGCTGGAAGGCTCAAAGGCATTCGCCAAGGATTTTCTGCACCGGCACAACATTCCCACTGCGCGCTATGCGGTGTTCACCGAACTGAATCCGGCGTTGGCCTATGTGCGCCAGCATGGCGCGCCGATCGTGATCAAGGCCGACGGCCTCGCTGCCGGCAAGGGCGTCGTGGTCGCGCTAACCAAGGCCGACGCCGAACTGGCCCTGCACGACATGCTCGGCGCACACAGTTTCGGCGACGCCTCGGCGCGCGTCGTGATCGAGGAATTCCTGGAAGGTGAAGAAGCCAGCTACATCGTGATGAGCGACGGCAGTCATGCACTGCCGATGGCGAGCAGCCAGGATCACAAGCGTCGTGACGAAGGTGATCTCGGCCCCAACACCGGAGGCATGGGCGCGTATTCGCCAGCGCCGGTGGTTACGCCCGAGGTCGAGCAACGCATCCTCAAGGAAGTCATCGAGCCGACCCTGCGTGGCATGGCGGCGGAAGGCGCTCCCTTCATGGGCTTCCTGTACGCCGGGCTGATGATCGACAAGAGCGGTGCGCCCAAGGTGATCGAGTTCAATGTGCGTTTCGGCGATCCGGAAACCCAACCGATCATGCTGCGCTTGAAGTCCGATCTGGTCGAACTGATCGATGCGGCGCTGGACGGCCGGCTGGAACACACCCAGGCGCACTGGGACGCGCGTCCGGCGATCGGGGTGGTGATGGCGGCCGGCGGTTACCCTGGCCGGGTGCGTAGTGATGATGTGATCACCGGTCTCGATGCGCCGCTCCATCGCGATGTGAGGATTTTCCACGCAGGCACCCGACTTGACGCCCAAGGTCGCGCTGTCACGGCTGGAGGACGTGTGCTGACCGTCTGCGCGCTGGGCAGCGACCTTTCCGCAGCCCGCGAGCATGCCTATGCCGCGATCAGCAAGATCCATTACGAAGCCGCCTTTTGCCGCCGCGATATCGCGCACCGAGCGTTGCGGCGGACCTGAGGCACTCCAAGGTCACCCGTTGTGGCGCTCGTCGTTCGGCCGCTGTGCGTCGGAACCTGAAATCAAGGCGCATCATGCCCGACAGCGTACGCCTGCGCATGGATAGGGCATTGGTTGGCTTGACTTTTCGGCACCGGTATTTTTGGGCTATGCTTCGAGCTTCCCCCGCGAAAATGTCGTGGCGCACTGCGCCTGAGCACTTTCGCGTTTGTTTTCACGTTGATGAGGTTTTCCCATGCGCAAGATGGTTTTGTCGCTGATGTCGGTAGCCGCCGTGGCGCTGGCTGGCTGCAACAGTCCTTCCCCTTCACCGCAGACAGACGCTGGCGCGTCTGCCCCGACATCGGCGTCTACGGCGGCCGCGGCCGCGCCCGCGAATGAGGTGAGTGGCACCATCTCGTTGCGTGAGCCTGCGCAGCTGTCGCCGAATGCCCAGCTGGTGATCAACCTGGTCGATGTGTCCGCCAGCGCCGTAGGCGCGGCGCCGTTGGCGAGCAAGACGGCTCCAGCCGGTTCGTTTCCGCAGCAGTTCCAGCTGACGTTCAATCCGGCCAACGAGAAGGCGGATGATATCTACGTCGTGCAGGTCACCCTGACCGATGGTGATCGCCACTATGTGATGCCGATCCAGGCACCAGTGCTGACCCAGGGCCACAAGAACGTGGCGACCATCCAGCTGATGGCCGAACAGACGCCGGGCGAGAAAATCCTCGCCTCGTTTACCGATGTGCAGAAGCAGATCGGTGGCATGAAGGTTAGCAACGGTACCAAGCTCGAAGCGAATATCTCGCGTGGTTGGCAGGTGTTCCGTCAGGCCGGCGACGTGAAATTCATTCGCGAACTGGTCGATTCCGGTGACAAGGGTTTCACCAGCACCGACTACGCCTACAAGAACGGCAATCCGTGGGCTGTCGTGCAGCAGACGAAAGCGAACAAGGATGCCAAGCCCAGCGCGATCGACCGTGCTGGCTGGGATGACAGCGGCACGCTGGTGCTGAAGCAGCATCAGGTGGGCAATGATGTGCAGGTGCTCGACGACGGCGCCGCCGCGAATCTGCACAAGCAGGCGCTGACCATTCTGAACCTGGCGACGGGTGGCAAGAACAAGTAAGCCGTCCAGCAACATCGGACAATAAAAAAGGCCGTCCGATTTCGGACGGCCTTTTTTATTAGTGCTGCTTGACGCGTGTTGTTGAAATCAGAAGCTGACTTTTACGCCGATGTTGACGCTGTCGTATTGCTGGCTGTTGTCATTGAAACGGCCGCTGTAGCCGATCCAGCTGGTCACGCTCGGGCTGAGTTTGGCGGACAGGCCGATGTCGGCGGTACCCCAGTTCTTGTCGGGGCTGAAGCCGTTCAGGTCGAACGTGCCGTTCATGCTGTTCAGGCCGGCGCTGAGCGAGTCGGGATTGGCCTTGCTGTCGTAGTTCCATGCCAGTTCGGCGTACGGCGAAATCACCGTGTTGACGAACTGCCAATTGCCCTGCAGGCGCCAGCCGGCGGTGGCAATCAGTGCGTCGCGCTGCTGCCTTCCGAACCACATCGCGGTGCTGTCGTTGCCGCTTTCGTTGTAGCCGTCGACCTTGTTGGTCTGCCACTCGAGGTTCGCGAACGGCCCGGTGCGCAGGTTGCTGAAATCAAACCACCAGCCGCCGGTCACGCCGCCGCCCAGGTGCGAGCCATCGGTTTTGCCACCCTCGGTGCGCCGCATTGTGCCGAGGTCGATAACGCGCTCGATGTTCGTGAAACCGGAGTGGCCGAAATTCGCGTAGCCACCGACGTAGCCGCCGCCGGCCTGATAGGTGACGTAACCCAGGCCGCTGATGTCCTGCAGCTTGTAACCGCCACCACCGGCAAAGTCGGCGTTGTTCTGGCCAATGCCGAGTGCGATACCGGCGGAAACATGGTCAGTGGCGTGCGCGTCGACACCCAGCGTCAAGTTGAAATTGTTCGCGTCGGTCCTGGGCGAACCATTGCTGGAATCGAAGCGTTGATCACCATAGGACAGGTCGATGAAGGTCCGTGTGTCGGCACCGGTGCTGTCAGCCAGCATCTGGTTGCGGATGCTCTTGGTCTGGGCGGTGCTGTCCGCGAGAGCCGTTTCACTGAGCAGGGAAATCTGTGCCGGCGCCTGGATGATCGACAGCACGTACTGACTGAGCAGCATGTCGGCGCCGGTGGTCGGATGCACACCATCGGCGAACACGGAGGTCAGGTTGGTCCCCGGCGCATAGGTGAACGGCAGCCCGGAACCCTGCGGTCCACACGCCACCGAACTCGAGCCGACGCCGCAGGCCGGCGTGGTGGCATTGGTGAAACCGTAGGCTCCCGGGTTGCCGATGACTTCGGACAGCAAGCTGTAAGCGTTAACCGGAATGATGCCTTTGCCCAGCTGCCCCAGGCCGCTGTTGAGCTGGCCGTTGAAGATCAGGCTGAGGCCGGTCAGCGACGCGGCCGCGGCGGCGCCCTGCTCGGTAGCCTCCGGGGTCAGGCCAATATTGGGCAGGTTGAATACCACGATGTTCTTGACGCCAGCACCTTGCAGCTGGCCGATCAGCTTCACTTCCTGCTGCGCGGCAGCGGCCACGTTGGCTTGCGCCTGGGCGGCGGTTTGCAGTCCGGCGACGCCCGCTTGTGCGGCAACCGCGGCATTGACCTGCGCGGTAACCAGCGGGGTGATCTGTGCGACGAAGGCCGGAACCGCACTCGCCGGCAGGCCTTGCGCTTCGGCACCAGCAACCTGGGCGGCAATCGTCTGCGCGATCAGTTGCTGTGCAACGGCACTGGCGCCAGCTGCGGTGGCGGCCGAGAAAATGTCATTCGCACCGCCCCAGATCGAATACAGCGCATGGCTGTTGATCGTCGGGTTGCCAGCCAGATAGGCGTTGACCTGGCTGGTCAAGGTCGGCACCAGCGACGGTGTGCCAGGCGAGTTGGTGAGCACACCGGCGCCACCCCAGGCGAAATCGCTGCCACCCAGCAGCGAAGGACTGAGCGTACTGCCGAGCCCGAGCCCATTGGCAATGTCTTCAATCGCCACCTGGCCAGGATTGGTGGTGAAGCGCAACGGCGGCTGCACGCTGGGGTTGGTGGCCAGCGAAATGTTGCCGTCGTCGCTGAGGCTGTCGCCAAACACGACGACCTGACTGAAATCGGTGGCGACAGCGGCACTGCTGAACAGCAACGTGGCAGCGATGGCGCTGGCGAGGTGGCGGGTGCGAAGCATGTGAGTCCCCTAGACCGGAATGGCCTTGTTATTTGAGCGTTACGTTAATGCACCCCATACGGAAGCGCATGCTGCATCGCAGCGCACTACGATGCAGCCGCTACGTCAGCGCTTTCCGGCGCGCGCGAGTGCGTCGGCAAACGCGCTGTTGGCCGGTG
>JBAPPP010000045.1:0-18335 GCA_049280175.1 Rhodanobacter sp. | reverse complement strand
GACTTCGACCGCCAGAAGTACGCTTTCGGGGGCGCGCCGGCGTTCGTTCGCCGGTAGCGTGGTGGCGGCGGGTCGCGGTGGTGATGGCTCCGGCGTGCCGCCGGAAAGCACCGTGCGCAGTGCATCGAAGTTGGCCAGCTGTGATGACCACAGGCCGACGCCTTCGATGCAAATTCTCATTGCCGTCATGCGCGAAACCCGGCGCGGGCGAACGCGAGGCAGGCGTTGTTGCCGCCGAAGCCGAATGAACTGCTGAGCGCCACATCGACACGTTGCTGCTCATTGCCCCAGGCGAAGGCCGGGCTGCACAGGGGGTCGGGTGTGCTGCCGCCGAGGTTGCCGGGAATCAAGCCATGTTCGATCGCCTGCAGCGTAATCGTCGCCTCGAGGATCCCTGCGGCACCCAGCGTATGGCCGGTGAATCCTTTGGTGGAACTGGCCCGTGTGCTGACCGGGAAGACCCGATTGACCAATGCAGCCTCGACTTCATCATTCTTGAGGCTGGCAGTGCCATGCAGGTTGATGTAACCGACCTGGGCCGCGTCGAGACCGGCACGCCGCAGCGCATCACGCAAGGCCAGTTCGGCGCCGACACCATCTGGATGTGGGGTGGACATGTGATACGCGTCGCTGGCTTCGCCGTAACCGAGCAGGCGCGGCGCATCCGGCGCAACGTCGACCCGTTCCAGCAGCGCGAAGCCGGCCGCTTCGCCGATCGAAATGCCGTCGCGCGCCGCGTCGAACGGCCGACACGGCTCGGCGGACACCAACTCTAGCGCGTTGAAGCCGAACAGCACGCTATCGCACAGGCTATCCACCCCGCCGACCACGGCTGCATCGACCAGCCCGAGACGGATCATCCGCTCGGCATTGGCAAAGACCTTGGCGCTGGACGAGCAGGCGGTGGAAATGGTCAGGCAAGGGCCTTCCAGCTGCAGCGCCGCGGTGACGAAGGCCGCCAGCGAATGCGGAGCGTGGATCGCCGGCCGCAACATGTCGTCGGAGAAGCCGCCATCGGCATCGAGCCGGCGATAGGCCTCCTCGGTCGCGCCAATGCTGGCGGTGGAGGTGCCCAGCAGCAACGCGATGCGGTCTGCCCCGTAGCGTTCCCGTGCGGCCCGCACGCGGGCGAGGAAACCATCCTGATTCAAACCCAGCCAGGCCAGCCGATTGTTGCGGCATTCCCAAGTGGCAAGCGCGGCCGGCAAGCTGGTTTCTTCCACGCCATCGACACGGCCGATCCAGCACGCCAGCGGTGCACTGCTGAAATCGTTCGGGCGCAAACCGCTGCGGCCCTCGCGCAGTGCTTCCAGGTGGGCCGCAAGGCCATGGCCGATGGCTGAGCTGGCGGTATACGCCGTGATCGCAAGAGGTGTCATCGAAACGGGCATCGCCAGAGCCTAGCGGTCACCTCGCAGCTTGCCTAGACTGCGGCCGGTTCAGCATCAGGCGGGCATTCATGGTCGTCGCGATGGCATGAAGATGCCGCGAACAGCCCGCTCCGATGCGCAATACAGCCCCGCGCCATGGGTTGACCCGCGGCAGGCACACGCGACACCCCGCCGCAGCGGTCGATCCCGTGTCGCCTTGCTAAGCTCGCGCTATTGAATTCATGGGTATCGCGATGAGCCAGCAAGCCGATCTTGCCGAAACCTTCCTGCGCAACCTGCAGGACCGCATCTGCACTGCGATCGAGCAGGTTGACGGTGCGGCGCGCTTCGAGGAGGACGCCTGGCAGCGCGCCGCGGGCGGCGGTGGACGTACCCGCGTGCTGCGCGAAGGCGCGATCTTCGAACAGGCCGGAGTCAACTTCTCGCGCGTGTACGGCAATCATCTGCCGCCCAGCGCAACCGCGCACCGGCCGGAACTGGCCGGCGGCAGCTTTATCGCCACGGGCGTGTCGCTGGTGCTGCATCCGCGCAATCCACACATTCCCACCACGCATGCCAACGTGCGCTATTTCGAGGCGAGCAAGCCCGGCGTGGAATCGGTGTGGTGGTTCGGCGGCGGCTTCGACCTGACACCGTTCTATCCGCATGACGAAGACGTGCGGCACTGGCATACCGTCGCCCGCGATCTGTGCGCACCGTATGGCGCGGACGTGTATGCCCGTTACAAGCAGTGGTGCGACGAGTATTTCTATCTGAAACATCGCGACGAAACGCGCGGCGTGGGCGGGCTGTTCTACGACGATCTGAACGAGGGCGGCTTCGAGCGCTGTTTCGCGTTCACCCGTGCCGTCGGCGAGGGCTTTCTGGATGCCTATCTGCCGATCGTCGAACGGCGCAAGAACAATCCGTATGGCGAACGTGAGCGTGAGTTCCAGCTGTATCGGCGCGGCCGCTATGTGGAGTTCAACCTGGTCTATGACCGCGGCACGCTGTTCGGCCTGCAATCCGGTGGGCGCACCGAATCGATCCTGATGAGCCTGCCGCCACGGGTGCGCTTTGAATACGCGTACACGCCCGAGCCGGGCTCGGCCGAGGCACAGCTGGCCGCTTATCTGAAGCCGCGCGACTGGCTGTCTTGAAAGCAGGGACGAGTAGCAAGGGAAGAGGGACGAGTAGCGCCGTTGCACGCCGCTTTTGCGTCTTGCCCCTCGCTACTCGCCCCTCGTCCCCGCTTCATCAAGGCATCGCGCCGCTGAACTTCACCGGGGTGGCGCCCTTGACCGGTCCGATCTGCGCGCTGTCGCTGACCTTCAGCGCCACATCGCGACGAAACTCCAGCGTGCCCTGAACCACCGCATGCGGGCCGATCACGATCACCGGCGCACGGCTGCTATTCCAGTTGAACCAGCCGCTGGGTTTATCGACCAGAATGCCACCCTCGACCCGCGAGTTGGCGCCGACGGTGACGTCGCCGGCCACTGTGTCGATGCCGCCGGCGACATGGGCGGCGTCCAGCACGATCGCGCCGTTGACGTTGCCCAGCTTGCCGCCGACGTCGGCGCCCGGCGCCAGATGCAGGGCGCCATTGACGGCCGTCACTTCACCACTGACATGGCTGGTGCCGCCGAGGGTGATCGAGCCGTTGACCGAGCTGACCTCGGTGGCCTGGGTCTTGTCGCCAAGCTCGACTGAGCCGTTGACGGTGCTGGCTTTGCGCAGGCTGGCGCCGTCGGCGATGCGTACGGCACCGTTCACCGTGCTGACATTGCCGACCTTTTGGCCGGCCTCGACCTGTACCGAACCGTTGATCTTGTCGATATCGTCGTTCTGCGCGGCAGCCAGCGGCGGCAAGGCAAGTGCGACGGCAGCGAGGATGAGAACCGTCGAAATTCGACGCATGGCGATCTCCGTAAGTGAATAGTGGGACTAGGATGCTCCGGTCAAGCCGCCGGTTTACATGACCTTCGGCACAGCTTGCATTTGACGGCCGCAGAGCCGCCCTGCACCATTCCCGGTCTAGCTCATGCTTGATGACTTCGGCGACCCGCAACCATGCACAAACTTGTACTGATCCGTCACGGCCAATCCCAGTGGAATCTCGACAACCGTTTCAGCGGCTGGGCCGACATTGACCTGACCGAGCTTGGCGAGGCCGAGGCCGCTGCGGCCGGCAGCCTGTTGAAGGAGTCGGGCTACGCGTTTGACGTAGCGCACACCTCGTTGCTCAAGCGTGCCGTGCGCACGCTGTGGGGCGTGCAGGACGCGATGGACCAGATGTGGATCCCGGTGCTGACCGACTGGCGCCTCAACGAACGCCATTACGGCGCCCTGACCGGCCTCAACAAGGCCGAGGTCGCCGCGAAATACGGCGATGATCAGGTGAAGATCTGGCGTCGCAGCTACGACATCCCGCCGCCGCCGCTGGAGCGCAGCGCGAACGAGTCGGTGCACGACCCGCGCTACGCCACGATGCGGCCAAGTGACATCCCCGACACCGAATGCCTGAAGGACACCGTGGCCCGCGTGCTGCCGTACTGGCACGAAGTGCTGGCACCGGCGATCAAGGCCGGCCAGCGCGTGCTGGTGGTCGCGCACGGCAATTCCCTGCGCGCGCTGGTGAAATTCCTCGATGGGATCTCCGACGAGGCAATCGTCGAAATGAACATCCCGAACGGCATACCGCTGGTTTACGAGTTCGACGAACAGCTGAAGCAGTTGAGCAGTTACTACCTCGGCGATGCGGCGGAGATCGAGGCGAAGATGGCCGCCGTCGCGAACCAGGGCAAGGCGAAGTAGGCATCACGAAATGGCCAACGTCAGTTCACCGAAAGCGATCGCTGCCGCACTCACCGACTACTGGTCGCCACGGGTGGTCGGCGAGGTCGATGACAGCTATATCAAGGTCGCCAAGGTTTGCGGCTCGCTGTGCTGGCACAGTCATGACGAGGAGGACGAGCTGTTCCTCGTCCTGCAAGGTCATTTGCGCATCGAGCTTGAGGACGCCGCCGCTGTCGAGCTGGATGAAGGCGAGATGTTCGTCGTGCCCAAGGGCGTGCGACACAATCCGGTGGCCGAGCAGGAATGCCTGCTGATGCTGATCGAGCGCAAGTCGACCCTGCACACTGGCAACTTGGTGACTGAGCGGACGCGCTCACTGGCGGAGCAGCTCGGCAACCGCTGAAGCGGTTCGCGCTGTCTGCACGACAGGTGACAAACGTCAGTCGTCAGCGGCGGGTGGCTCGACTAAGCTGCGCGTAGTCCACCACGCGGCGACACCCATGCCCGCTCATTTGAGCAATTTCCTGATCATGCTGCCGCTACTGGCCTGGATCGTATGGCGCCGGGTGAGCCGTTCGTTCGGGCGCCAGCCGATCCGGCGCAAGCAGATGATCGCCCGTATCGTGGTGTTCGCGATCGTCGGCGGCCTCCTTGCGCTCGCTGGCTTGCATGACATCCGGTTGGCCGAGGGACTGCTCGGTGGTGTGCTGATCGGCGGAGCGATCGGCCTGCTCGGCCTGCGCCTGACCCGCTTCGAAGTCGACCCGGCGCGCGGCGATTGCTATGTGCCCAATCCTTGGATCGGTGCCTTGCTTACGGTGTTGCTGCTGGGTCGGCTGGTGTATCGCTTCATGTTGATGCAGCAATTGTCAGCCGCGGCGACTGCGGGCGCTGGCTTGCAGGCACAGCCCTATAGCCCGCTGACGATGCTGACGATCGGTCTGCTGGTCGGCTACTACATCGTCTTTTTTATCGGCCTGCTGATCCATCATCGGCGTTTTCAGCGGGCCCAGTTGCATACGACCGAGGCATAAATACCGAGTCGGTCATGCTGCCTGAAAGCCGTTACCGCCTCAGGGCGTGATGCTTACGTCGATCTCGATCGGGTAGCTGGCGCCTTGCGTCAACGGTGGTGGCGCCGGGGGTGGTGCCGGCAGTGTCATCGTGGCGAACCAGCCGGCGAGGCACTTCGCCACGGGTGTGGCCGGCTGCACCTCGACCTTGCGTGGCGTGCCACCGGACTGCACATCGGCGACGAGGGTAAAGGGCGCGGTGTCCGCCGGCGCGTTGTGGGCGAGGCAGGCTTTGAGGGCGACGGTCATGGGGTCGGTCAGCTTGCCCCACAACGCTTTCTGATAGGCGGGGCCGGTAGGGCTGGTCTCGATCAGCTTGCCACGCGTTACGCGCGCTGCAAATACGTCACCGGCGTTGGCGGGCGCAGCGGTGGTCAGCTGCAGCGCGATGGCAAGGATGATGGACATGCATGGCTCCGGTCGTGGTTCGCAGCGGGCAAGGTAGCAGCTTCCGTATTGTCCTATCCGGGCTGGTGCTCCAGCGCCAGATATTCCTCACTCTGCATCTCGATCAGGCGCGATTCGGTGCGGCCGAATTCAGCGCGCAGGCGTTCGCCGTCATACAGCGCCATGATCGGCGCCGCGGCCGAGAGCACCAGTTTGACGTGGCGATCGTAGAACTCGTCCACCAATTGCACGAAGCGCTTTGCCGCATCCTCGCTGTACACGGTGAACTGCGGCACGTTGGAGATGATGATGGCTGGCCCCGCCTTCGCCAGCGCGATATAGTCGGCGACCGCTCGCGGACCTTCGCACAACGCTTCGAAATCGAACCACAGGATATTGTCGGCGCGCTTGCGATATGGAATGTCGCGACCGTTGATCTGCAATACGCCGTCCAGTTGCACCGGGCCGCTGGCCTGGCTGGTGAAGATTCGTTCGAGTGCGCGGTGCGCCTCGGCGCCCGGCGGAGTGAGATAAACCCGCGCCTGGGCCAGCGCACGCAGTCGCCAATCATGCGACGACGCCATCTCGACCACGTGGCAGTGGCGTTCGATCAAGGCGATCGCCGGCAGGAAACGAGCGCGTTGCAGACCATCCCGGTACAGGTTTGCCGGCGCCGTGTTGGAAGTGGTCACCAAGGCCACGCCGCGCGCGAACAGCGCGTCGAGCAGGCCGGCGAGAATCATCGCGTCGCCGATATCGTTGACCATGAACTCGTCCAGGCACAACACACGGCAGCGTTCGGCGAGTCCGGCGGCGACTTCGATCAGCGGATTCTGGCGCTCGCCGAGTGCGCGCAGGCTTTCGTGCACCTCACCCATGAATCGGTGGTAATGCCGGCGCAGCGCAATATTGTGCGGCAGGCTGGAGACGAACAAATCCATCAGGAACGTCTTGCCGCGGCCGACGCTACCCCACAGATACAGCCCTTGCGCGGGCGCGACAGGTTCGTTGCCCAGCAGCGACCTCAGCCGTCCAAACAGGCCGCTGCCGACGCTCGTTTCGGCGCACAGCGCCGCCTGCATGCGGTCGAACTCAGGCAGCATCGCGAGCTGGGCCGGATCGGATTCCCAGCGATGCGCGGCGACACCTTCCTGGTAACGCGCACTGGGCGTGTGCAACGGGTTATCACTCATGGAACGAAAAGTCTTTGGGGTGGGGGAGAACCGCAGCGCTTCGGGTAAAGCAAATCAGGCAACGCAGGCAGCGGCGCTCATGGTTCGCGCGGGGGCGGTAACCAGTCATGCACGGCATGCTTGATCGCGCCACGCAGATCCATCAATCGACGGTGGAAGAAGTGGCTGGTGTCGGGCATGCGCACCAACTCCGGTTTGTGCTCCAGCGCATCCACCCAATCGAACACCGCTTGCGGCTCGACGATTTCATCGGCTTCACCCTGCACGATCAGCCATGGGCAAGTGGGCAGCGCAACTCCTTCGAACTTCCACCGCCCGACCGGTGGCGCAATGCTGATCAGTGCGTCGGCACGCAGCCGCACCGCATTACTGATGCTTACATAGCTGCCAAACGAAAAGCCGGCCAGCCACAGCGCGTCGTCCGGGCGCACGTGGCGCACCCAGGCGACCACGGCCGCCAGATCGTCGCCCTCGCCATGGCCATCGTCGTATTCGCCTTGCGAGGCGCCAGTGCCACGGAAATTGAAACGCACGGTGTCGAGCCCGGATTCGCGCAATGCGCGCTCGGCCATCGTCACCACCTTGTTGTGCATGGTGCCGCCCTGCAGCGGATGCGGATGACATATGACCGCCACGCCGCGCCGCGCATCGGCCGGGAGGGCGATGTCGCTGATCGCTTCGAGCTTGCCGGCCGGGCCGTCCAGCATGAAACTGGTGGCCTGATCGGGAAAGTGGGTCGGGTCGGCGGGAAGCTCGGAGGGGTTCATGCGTATGATGATAACCGCCCCCGGCCACCCGCTGCCGATTGGCCGGCTTCTGCCTACCTGACTCCCCGATTTCCCTGCCTATCTGACTTGTGCGCAACCCATGACCAAGCCTTCCGATCTGCCCCGCTGCCACTGGGCCATCAACGACGAGCTGTTGCGCGACTACCACGACACCGAATGGGGCGTGCCACTGCACGACGATCGCGGACTGTTCGAGTTCCTATGCCTGGAAGGCGCACAGGCCGGGCTGTCGTGGCGCACGGTGCTGGCCAAGCGTGAGCACTATCGCAAGGTATTCCATAATTTCGATATCGCCCGCGTCGCGGCAATGAAGGATCGGGAACTGGAGAAGCTGCTGCTCGATCCGGGAATCATCCGCAATCGCCTGAAGGTCACCGCGACACGTGACAATGCTGGCGCCGCGTTGCGCGTCATCGAAGAGTTTGGAAGCCTGGACGGCTATCTGTGGTCATTCGTCGACGGCAAGCCGCTGGTCAATCACTGGCGCGTCAGTAGCGAAGTGCCCGCCAGCACGCCGCTGTCCGACCGCATGAGCAAGGAGCTGAAGAAACGCGGCTTCCGCTTCGTCGGCACCACGATCTGCTACTCGCTACTGCAGGCGACCGGCATGGTGAACGACCATCTGGTGGGATGTTTTCGATACAAGGCTTTTGCCGGGAAGAAATGAGCGACGCCATGGGAATGTGCCGATGGCAAGGGTCACGACGATCACCCACACAGCCCGCGGTGCCCGTCTGATCGACGCCTGTCAGCCGGCAATGCTCGCCGCAGCAATGCGCCCGACTTCGGCCAGCATGCGACTGCGAGCGTCGTCGTCTGCAGCGGAATTCACATAGTAGGCGGTTACCAACAGCGGCTTGCTCCCCGGCGGCCAGATAATCGCAATGTCATTCGACACGCTATGACCATCATTTCCCGTCTTGTCGCCGACCTTCCAGCCCGTTGGCAGGCCGGCGCGCAGCTTGGCGTCTCCGGTTGTGGTCGCGCAAAGCCACGCGATCAGCTGCTCACGCGAGGCATCGGAAAGCGTAGGGCCCAGCAGTATCTTTCGCATGTCACCGAGCGTGGCGCTGGGCGACGTGGTGTCGCGCAGATCACCTGCGGCACCGACATTGAGCGCGGGCTCAATGCGGTCCAGCCGGGTCAGCTCATCCCCAAGGCTACGTGCAAACGCGGTTACCGCCGCCGGTCCACCGAGGCTCCCCAGCAGCAGATTGGCCGCCGTGTTGTCACTCACCGTGATCGCCGCCTGGCAAAGCTCCGCTACCGTCATCCCTTGCCCACCTGTGCGGTGTCGGGTGATGGGCGCATACGCAAGCAGCGCCTCATTGCCGAAGACGATGCGCCGATCGAGCCGCTCTACACCACGATCTACACGAGCCAGCACCGCGCTGACGGCTAGTAGCTTGAACGTGCTGCACATCAAGAACCGCTCGTCGGCACGAAACCCCACGCCCCTTCCATTGCCGGTATCCAGAATCGCCACACCGAGTCGTCCGCCACGCTCGCGCTCCAGCGCCTCCAGTTGCGCTTTGACGTCGTCGGCACTGGAGGCCAGCGCGAACCTCGGGCGAACGACCAGCGCCGCGGCACCCAGCAACGCACCTCTCAACAGACTACGACGATTCATGGGACCACCTCTATGGATTGGAATCAGACCGGAACATGTCATCTAGTCCGCCCGAGCCTAACCATCAGCGCGGAGCTTTCGCTGCAAAAGATGAGGCAATACCGTGGCACTGCGCTGGCGTTGCCTCAGGCCTGTCATAAGGCAGAGCGGCGAGGGTGATTTCCTTGCCGGCGGGGGAGCGTGCGCAACTAGAAGGCTGCTCGTGGCACACTCATACCTCAATCAGCGACATAACCACTTAGGGGGAAATATGTGTGGTCGTTACGTCGCATTGGCGGTCTTTGTGCTGAGCTCAGCCATCGCCGGTCAAGTGCCTGCGCAGGAAGCGCCTAAGAGTCCTCTCGTCACAGATTCTGTCTACACGAAACCGCAGCATCTGGTCGACGTGGATCATGGGCGGCGATTGAACATTTACTGTCGAGGATCGGGCTCCCCCACGATCGTTTTCGACGCCGGTATTGGTGAGCCAACCAGCACCTGGGGCCGAGTGCAGCCTATTCTCGCGGCAAAAACGCGGACTTGTTCATATGACCGAGCGGGGCTCGGTTTCAGCGATCCGGCAACTCGTCCCGGCACAACGCTAAACATAGCCGATGATCTTCACCGGTTGCTCCAAGCCGCACATATTGCGCCTCCTTACATTCTGGTTGGGCACTCATCTGCCGGCATGAACGTGCGCGTTTTTGCTGACCGCTATCCTCAGGGCGTGGCGGGTCTGGTGTTGGTCGATCCGTCATATGAAGACCAGTCCCAGCGTTCCTGGAAAATTGGTAGCGACAAGTGGAACGGGTACGCAGAGTGGGAATCTTCACTGAAGCAAGCGCGGCTCTGCGTCGACGAAGCAAAAGCGGGATTCATCAAAGATACGCCAGCCTATAAAAAATGCGTCCTGGACCCCGATCCATACATGAGCCATGCCATCAATGACATGGCGATCCTGATCAGCACGACACCTGGGTGGCAAAGCGCTGTCTTGTCCGAGAAAGAGAACATCTTTTATAGGAGCGCGGACGAAACGCGGGCCACCCGCCGTAGTTTCGGCGCTACGCCAATCATCGTGATGACGCATGCACCGTTTCCCAAGGGAAAGGATGAGACCCAGGAGTTAAGGGATCAGCGCACCCTGGTTTGGGAGCAAATGCACAACGATGTTGCCGCCATGTCTACACGCGGGATAAATGAGATAGTGCCGGGAACGGGGCACTTCATCCAGCTTGATCGCCCGCAAGCAGTCATCGATGCCATTGACCAGGTGATCGCAATTTCGCGGGAAGAGGCGACGGAGCACCGGTGAGAACGGCTGGACGGTAAGGTCTGTTTCCACCCGAAGCAGATGTCGTGCAAATATCAATGAGCCGCACATTTGTCGAGGGTATTCTCGTTGCGCTATTCGGTGTCCCAAATACGGCCATGGCAAACAGGAGCGATGAAGATGTTGCGTTTTTTCTGCCTCGGTATAGGCGTTTTGCTCGCAGGCCACGCTTGGGCTGACGACTGCCGCTTGGAGAATTACGGCACTTTGCCTGTAGAAATGGTCGGCAGTCGAGCCACAACCATGGTGAAGATCAACGGGAACAATACGCGCTTCATTCTCGACACTGGGGCTTTCTTCAACTTCATGTCGAGTGCCAATGCGTCGTCGCTCGGACTCAAGCTGCAATCCACGCCATTTGGTTTTCGCATGGGCGGTATTGGAGGCGCTGCGAATACGCAGCAAGCGCACGTCAAGGAATTCGGCATCCTCGGCATGACGTTCAAAAATGTGGATTTCATTGTCGGCGGCACCGACGCCGGCACTGGATTGCTTGGCGCCAACCTGCTCGATTTTGCCGATCTCGAAATCGATCTTGCACACGGCAAGTTGACGCTGTTCAAAGTGGACCACTGCGATAAAGAGTCGCTGGCGTATTGGGTAAAGGATGGCAAGTACAACGTCGCCGAAATCGAGCCCGCTGACACTCCGTTCGACCGACGCACTTTTCTCACTGTGACGATAAATGGCAAAAAGGTGCGAGCGGTGCTCGATTCGGGGGCCTCCGCCACCATACTAAGTCGCGATGCTGCCGAGCGGGCCGGCATCGACCTGAATGCGCCAGATGTCAAAGCTCGCAGTAGCACCGTTGGCGTTGGCGCCAAGCCGGTCAAGACATGGACCGTGAATATTGATTCGTTCTCTGTCGGTTCGGAAACGATCCAGCACACTCAGATGCTGGTGATTGACGGAAAAATTGGCGGCAATACCGACATGCTGCTCGGTGTGGATTTTCTCCTCGCCCATCATATGTTCATTGCCAACGGCAAGAAAAAAGCCTATTTCACCTATAACGGCGGGCGCGTATTTACGTTTGCCACAGCACCGAGCGACGACGACAAATCCGCTGGTGGCGCTGCTACGGAAGAGAACGGCCCGGCGCCCAAGACCGCTGACGATTACGCTCTACTAGGCGAAGCGCACTTGTCTCGCGGCGAACCGAAGGCTGCCTTAGCCGATCTGGACGAGGCGATCCGTATGGCGCCCGGTCAAGCCGCTTTATATGTCGCCCGGGCGAGAGCGCATGAAGCCGACAGCCAGCCCGATGCCGCGCTGACTGATCTGGACAAGTCCTTGAGCCTTGATCCGAAGTACGCCGATGCGTTGCTGATGCGCGCTGAACTCCGCTTCGCGCACAAGGACCGCACGGGGGCGGCGTCCGATGCGGCGGCGGCAAGCGCTTCGACACCTGCGGGCTCAGCGCGTGCGCGTGCGATTGCCGCTCTCTACATCGAGCTCGATCAACCCAGTGCGGCGTTACCGATGCTCGACGACTGGATTCGCCTGCATAGCGACGACGCAATGCTCGGTTCCGCGCTCAACGAGCGCTGTTGGGCGCGCGGCCTCAGCAATCAGATGGTTGACGATGCCTTGAAGGATTGCCGCAAGGCGATCAAGCGCGATGGCGAAAACCCGGCCTATCTCGACAGTCTTGGCTTGGTCGAGTTGCGGCTGGGACATTATCCCGAGTCGATCAAGGCCTATGGGCAGGCCGTCGCGCAAAGGCCGCGTTCCGCGTGGTCGCGCTATGGCCTTGGCCTGGCAAAAATCCGTGGTGGCCAGACGGACGCGGGCAATGCCGATCTGGTCGCCGCGCGCACGCTCGATCCGCAAATCGAAACACGTGCCGCCAAGTATGGCTTGACCGCGGCGGGGCCGTAATCCACAGCCGCAGGCGGAAATTGTTCCGATGCGGTCGAGCTGGCAGGCAGCCATTGGCCGCCTCCGATCCCTCACGGACACGCGCGACGAGTAGACAACATCATGCCAGGATGCGCTGCAGTCAGTCCTGGACGACGCCGATCGTCCGCAGCCACACTTCGACCAGCCGCGGCCAGTCGGTAATCGGTAACGGCGTTCGCCGCAAACCGAACGCATGGCCACCATGCGCATACAGATGCATCTCCACCGGTACGTCGGCCTTTTTCAGCGCGATGTAGTAGGTCAGCGATTGGCCCACACCATCCACGTTGTCGTCTTCCGCCTGTGCCAAAAATGTGGGCGGTGTCTCATGGGAGACCGGAACATTTTTATTCAACCTGTCGTCATCTGTCATGAGGTGCCCCGGATAAATCGCCACTGCAAAATCCGGGCGGCTGCTTTCCTTGTCAGCGGGGTCCATCGGCTTATACAGATGACGATTAAAGTTCGTGCTGACCTCAGCTACAAGATAGCCGCCCGCTGAAAACCCGAGCACTCCAATCTTGTGGGGATCGATGTGCCATTCCGCGGCATGAAAGCGCACCAGCCTCAGCGTTCTCTGGGCATCCTGCAACGACGGCACGGATGTCGCCAAATTATGCGGTCGACAATCGCATTGCCAGACATACGGCACACTCGGGACGCGATATTTCAACAGTACACAAGTGATGCCTCTGGATGTCAGCCAGTCGCAAACCTCGGTACCTTCAAGATCCATGGCAAGGATCTGGAAGCCGCCACCCGGAATCACGATAACCGCGGCACCGGTGTTCGTCCCCTTTGAGGCGTAGACCGTCATCGTGGGTCGGGTCACGTTGGTGACCGCCCCCTTCGTTTCGGTTTCAGGCCCGGGAACGGCTTGCCCCTCCGGCGCCACTCCCGGCCATATCGGTACCTGCGTATGCCCAGCGGCAGGCTGCCAAACCGCTGTCTCCGCATAGACGCTTCCGCATAGGGACAGCAGACACACGGCGATGGTCCACAGTTTCATGTCGCTTCTCCATGTTGGCGCTCGGCTGGAGCTTTACGATCAAGGCAAGCAGTCGGGCAGAACCCCATCTCCCCAATCCTCCCCGCCACATCGGGCCAGCAGCGGCGGCTGCCAGGGATTTTTCCGGGCAAGTTTGCTGCTGACACCGTTGAGGCCCGCGCCTCGATGCCGGAGGCCAGTTCTGGCGAAAGGGCCGGATCGGATTGGATCAGGCTCTTCGTGCACTTGGCTTTGGCGCGCGTTAGTCGGAGGCGTCGTGTTCGCATTGGGTGCCGCGCCTATCGTGTCCCTTTCCGACGGAGGCGTCGACCGGGAGCGGTCCTTGCGTAGCGGACGGCCAAGCAGCAATCTCGGCATGTCCGCTACCGAGCGCGAAGCGGACATCTCGAATCCACCAAGATGTGCTTGCTCGCAGCCAGGATAAATCGATGATTGGAAAAAAAGTCACCACATGGGTAACTACCGTTGTCTTGCTCGTCGCTGGCGCGGAGGTTTCGCTAGCGTCGGAAGCAGTCCCGGCTTCGTTGCAGCCACCCACCGGATACACCGTCGCTTTCACAGCAAAGGCCACGGGAGTCCAGATCTATACAAGCACAGCTGATGGCGGAACGGCGCCGAAATGGGTATTCGAGGCACCCCTGGCTGAGTTGAACGGGCGTAAGGGCGTTGTCCATCATTATGTGGGGCCTTCCTGGGAGGCTGCCGATGGAAGCAAAGTCACCCGTGATATGGGTACGCCGGTAACAACGGTACCTGCGAAACGGGCCTCAACCGATATTCCCTGGTTGCTCGTGAAAGTTACGGCCGACCCTGCGGCCGGTGTATTGAACAAGGTCGTCTACGTGCAGCGGAAATCCACACAAGGTGGCGTTGCACCTGCCAACCCACCGACCCGGGTCGGCACGAAGGTGGGTGTACCTTACACAGCGACCTATGTGTTCTACACGAAATCAAACTGACCGCTCGCAGAGCGTCGGGATTGGGGGCCCGGATTCGGATTCGAGTGCGTTGTTCAGGTTATCGAACTTTCGGTGCCCGCGATGAACGCGTGCGGTCCTGTGCGCGCTCGTCCGGAGTGAGCGAGTTACCCTCCGGCCAGTCCGTGCTGCTGACTTAATGGGAGAAACATGAGCAATCCTTGTCCTGCTTTCTGCGCCATCTACCGTTGGCGCCTACATCCTGGATCCGAAGAGACTTTTGTCCAGGCCTGGTCGCGGATTACTCAGTTACTACTGACCGAACGGGGTTCGTTGGGCTCGCGCTTGCACCGTGGTCCGGACAATATTTGGTATAGCTATACGCAGTGGCCATCCGCCGCGGCAAAAGCTGAGGGGCTCGCTCGCACGTCTGTCGATCCTGAAGCCTGGCAACAGTTGCGCGAATCGATCGCCGAGAGCCTGCCAGAGTTGATCCTCGAGCCGATATTGGATTTCCTGGCCCCACTTCGGCATGGCGGCGCCTGATAATTCAATGCGGCGATCGTGAGTCAGCGCGATAATGGAAGTGCTCCGTGCGGCACGCCAACTGAGGTGTCAAGCAATCGGGTGCGTATCGCAATTTAGGGAGAATCATCCATGAGTACGATCACTCGAATCGACGCTTCCCGCTATTTGTTCGATATCCATCGAGATCTTTCGGTTTCCGCGCGAGCGAGCAAACCGGGCCCTCCGGAGAGGATCGATGGCATGACCGTTGGTATTGTGACGATGGTCTGTGACGCGCCCCATAACGGTGAGGTGCACCCAGACGGTGACGAAATCCTGTATGTCATATCTGGCAAGCTGCGGGTAACAGGCGAGTTTGAACCGAACGCCCCGATCGAGATGGGTCCCGGGGACGCTTGCATCGTCCGAAAAGGTGAGTGGCACCGCGTAAACGTGCTGGAGAAGACGCAACTCGTTCACATTACACCGGGGCCACATGGCGACCATCGACCACTTTAGTCGTGCTGATACCGGCTGTTGAATGCCTGCTCCTGAGAGAGCTGACGCCTCTTGTTGTGCCAAGGTCTTCCGCTTCAGCGACGCCTCGACCCGCGCAAACTGTCCACCGAGAAGCTGGCGATCTCGCTGCCATCGGCGTTGCGGCGACCTTGGCCCTGCGGTGGGCCCCAGGCGTGGGCGGTGACGACTTCCCAGGTGGCGGGGATACGGCCGTCGACGCGCATCGTTTCGTAGGCGGCGAGCATGCGTTGGTAGCGGGTCTTGCCGGTGAGGCCGCGGACGCGGGCGTGGTCGGCGTTGGTAGCGCCGAGGCCTTGCAGTTCCTGCAGCAGCTTGCGTGGTTCGCTGTAAGTCAGCGTGTAGCGGAATACGTCGAGCACAGGGTCGCGCAAGCCGGCCGCAAGCATGGCGTCGCCGACATCGTGCATGTCAAGGAAGCGGCTGACGTGTGGTTGCTGATCGGCCTCTGCCCAGGCGGCGCGTAACTCTTTCAGCGTATCCGGGCCGAAGGTGGAGAACGCAAGCAGGCCGCCGGGTTTCAGCACGCGCGCGCACTCGCCGAATAGCGCGGGCAGGTCGACGATCCATTGGAAGCACAGGTTGGAATGCAGTATGTCCACGCTGTGGTCGGGCAGTGGCAGCGCGGTGGCTTCAGCACACACGCGCTGGAACGGTTTCAGCCAGCTCGCGTGTTGCTTTGCCGCGCGCAGCATCGGCAAAGCCAGATCGACGGCGATCACCTCGGCCTTGGCGTAACGCTGCTTCAGCTGCGCGCTGCCGCGGCCGGTGCCGGCGCCGACGTCAATGACGCGTTGCGGCGTTTCCGTATAGAAGTCCAGACGCTCCAGCAGCGCAGCCTGCACTTCGCGCTGCAGCACGTCATGTTGTTCGTAGCTGGTGGCGGCGCGGCCGAAGTGGCGGCGTACCTGATCCTGGTCGAGTTGAAACGTATCCATCAAAGCGGACTCATGCTGGGTGGGTGTTTGCCAGCAGTGGCTGGAGTGCTTGTGCGACCGCGTCGGCATGACCGAAGAACGGTGCGTGGCCGGCGTGTTCGATTTCCTGATAGCTGCCGGCGCACTGGCTGGCCGACCATTGCATCGCCTGCGGTGGCACCAACCGGTCGCGGCGACCGGCGAGCCATGCGCTCGGTACTGTGAGATCGGGCAGGGCGGTGCGACGGTCGGTCGTTTCCAGGATCTGGATGCCCTCCTGCAGCACACGCAGGTCAGGTTCGCCGCGGGCAAACACCAAGGTGCGCAGATGACGCAATTCGGCGCGCGGGTCGGCGCTGCCCATGGCCTCGAGCGCGAGGAAGCGCTCGATGGTGGCGTGGTAATCCGTTTCGAGATCGGTGGCCAGCTGATGCACCAGCGTCGCCTCGTTACCATAGGGCCAGCTCGCATCGCGCACGAATTTCGGCGTGGCGCACAGCATCGCGAGGCCGCGAACTTGTTGTGGCATCTCCAGCGCTGCCGTCAGCGCGATCAGTCCACCCAGCGACCAGCCGAGCCAGATCGCCGGGGGCGTGATCGCGGCAATCGCGGCGGCACATGCGCGCGGCTCCAGTGGCAGTCCGCAATCACGCGAATAGCCATGCCCGGGCAGATCCACCACGTACATTGTGCAGCGATCCACCAGCGCCTCAACCAGCGGCGCCATCACGCCGCCATGCATCGCCCAGCCATGCAGCAGCACCAGCGGCACGGGACCGTGCCCGAGCTTGTCGACATGCAGAGTCATGCCGATTCCTCCTCTCCCCTGCGGGGAGAGGATTGAGGTGAGGGGCGGGTGCTCGCGGGGTCGTCGATCGAAGCTGGCTCTGATGCAGCTTTACCGCAAGATTGTCTCCTCACCCCAGCCCTCTCCCCAGAGGGGAGGGGGGGCAAAGCTGGCGCAAGGTTGGCGTCTATGGCACCGCGCTCATCAAACACGAAGCAGTCGCCATGCCAGTGCAGGGCATCGGTCTGCTCCAGGTATTTCAGGATGCCACCTTCGAGTTGGTAGACGTGCGGCATGCCGAGGTCCTGCATGTGCAGCACGGCTTTCTCGCAGCGGATGCCACCGGTGCAGTACGACACAACGGTCTTGCCTTCGTAGCGCGCGCGGTCCGCGGCAATCGCGGCGGGAAATTCGGTGAAGCTGGCGATGCGATAGTCGACAGCCTGCGGGAACTTGCCCACGTCGGTCTCGTAGTCGTTGCGGGTATCCAGCAGCACGACTTCGCGGCCGTTGTCGTCGTGACCCTGATCGAGCCAGCGCTGCAGTGTGGCTGCGTCCACCGCCGGCGCGCGACCGCCTTCGGGGCGGATCGTCGGCAGCCGCATGGTGATGATTTCCTTCTTCAGGCGCACGCGCATGCGGCCGAACGGCACCGTGTCCGACGGCGACTCTTTTGGCGCGATATCAGCGAAACGAGAGTCGGTATGCAGCCATGAGACGAATGCCTCGATCGCGACGCGATCGCCGGCAAGAAACAGGTTGATGCCTTCCGGCGCGAGCAGGATGGTGCCTTTCAAAGCCAGCGTCGTGCAGCGTTCGAGCATGCGTTCGCGCAGCGTGGGCAGTTCGTCCAGGCTGACAAATTTGTAGGCGGAGATATTGACGATCGACATGCAGGGTTATCGGCAAAACAGGCAGTAATTATAGATGGTGGGTAGTTGCTGCCCGGCATTCAGCCGGTAGCGGATGCCAGGTGCAGTGTTTCCAGCGCATCCAGCAACTGATCGACGTGCTCTTCTTCGTGTGCAGCTGACAGCGTGATGCGCAGTCGCGCGCTGCCCGCAGGGACCGTGGGTGGGCGGATCGCGGTGACCAGCAGGCCTTGCTGCTCCAGTGCCTGGGCGGCAGCAAGCGCGGCCTGCGCATCGCCGAGCACGAGCGGTTGGATGGCGCTGGTTGAAGCCGACAGCGTGAGGCCGAGCTGTGT
>JBAPPP010000044.1:0-3397 GCA_049280175.1 Rhodanobacter sp. | reverse complement strand
GGTGACACCAAAGTTCGCGTCATACAACACGTCGTTCCATACGTAAGGATAAGTGCCGTCGAACGGTGCGCCAGTGGATGCGCCACAGCCGCCGGTCGTGGCGGCGCAATTCACCGGCAGGATCGTGCCTACCTTCACATTGCTGGACTTGTTATCGTAGACGCTGCGGCTCACCACCAGGTTGCCAGGCCAGAAATGAAAGTCCGGGCCGCGCGAAAAATCACCCGCGTAGGCAAAGGTGCTGGCCGCCAGAGCGGTAAGCGCAAGGGATGCAACAACGTGCCGACGGCGTAAACGCACAGACAGTGACTTGGTCATCGTGATCTCCGGGTTGGGTTTGAACACACATCAAACACACACGCACAACGGAGCCACGGTAGTGAGCAACCATGAAGCATTCTTTACAGCCGCGCAGAACCCGTCGCGCGACGTGACGAGGACCACACACGAAGCACGTCGTTGGGGGCTGCCGCGTTTCGTGGCGGCTTAGCCAGCCGCACGCGTCTTCGCCGCCTTTTTGGCCGCGGCCGAACGCCCCACCGCACCTTTGGTTTTCGCCGCCTTGCGCGCCGACGCCGACTTTGAGCTCGCACTGCGTTTCGATGCGGCGTCCCTCGCATGCGCGGATAGCGCCGATTTCGACGCCGCGCGGTGTCCTTCCTTCTTCAAAGCCTTGGTGGTGGCCTTTGAGCGCGTGGTCGACGGCCTGGAGCGTTTGTGGGAAGCCGATTCATCGGCAGCAGCATGCTTGCGCGTCGACTTGCTGGCGGTTTTTTTGACAGGCACTTTCACGCCAGCGCGCCGCGCCTTCGACAGGCCAATCGCGATGGCCTGCCTTGTCGACCTCGCGCCATGCTTGCCCTCGCGTATATGCTCGATTTCCTCGTGAACATATTCCCCGGCCTGGGTGCTGGCCGATTTGCCTTCCCCCTGGTCTTTCGCGACCCCTGCGCGTGTCTTCTTGTCAGGCATGACGAGACCTCGTTCCAATGACTTTGCGGACGCTCCCACAATGCTCGTGGATGTGTCGTCAAATCAGGCGAGAGATCCAAAGCCACACCTGTCCGAGCCTGTTCCCGGCCGTGGCCCGGAACAGACCCGACTGCGCCTTGACACCGTTGCGCGAAAGCTGATGCACTTGAACCCTCGCCTGATCCGGCATGACCGACATACGCGAACCGCGTCGGCATCTGCGGCACGTTCCTGGCGACGCGACAGCAGGGCTCATGACCTATAGCCGAAGGTCATGTATCGCCGCCGCAAGCGCATCACGTATAAACGCTGAGCGCCCTCCAAGCATCAGACCGACGTTGCCCACCTGGAGAAGACACCGTGTACAAAATCATCATTGCCTTGTTGCTGACGACGCTGCCGCTCGCAGCCGGCGCCTCGGAATGCCGCTATAGCGCCCCCCGCAATGCCGATCTCGACGCCGCAGGGCTGAACGGCCTGCTGCTGAAACTCGGTTCCACCGACCTGGATATACAGAGCGTGCCTGGCTTGGCCAAAGTCGAGGTGCGCGGCACCGCCTGTGCTTCCGACGCGTCATGGCTGAAGGATGTGCAGCTCGATGCCAACCGCAGCGGCGACCGTGCGACGGTGGTTGCGCAGAACACTCGGCACGACAACACCTTTACCCTTTTCGGTTCCACCTATGCGTATCTGAAGTTGGAGGTGCGCGTACCGGCCTCGCTCGCGGTCAACATCGACAGCAGCTCCGGCGATGTGAAGGCGAGCAACCTTGCCTCGCTGGATTTTGACTCCGGCTCGGGCGACCTCCAGGCGGATCACATCGCCGGTGCGTTGACCTTGAAACTCGGCTCAGCCGATGTGAAAGCCCAGCAAGTCGGCAGTGTCGAGCTGCGCCAAACGGGCTCGGGCGACGTGCGCGTCGATGGCGTGCGCGGCGACGTCAAGGCGGACCATTCGAGCTCGGGCGAACTCAACTTCAGTAATGTGAGCGGCAGCGTCAACGTGGGCGCGACAGGTTCCGGCGATGTCACGTTCAACAACATCGGCCGCGATGCAAAGGTCGGCGTCACCGGCTCCGGCGACATCAATGCCAACGGCATCGGCGGCAATTTCACCGTCGGCGCCAATGGCAGCGGTGACGTCCATTACAGCAACGTCAAAGGCCAGGTCAGCGTGCCGAAGCGTAACGACGATTGAGTCACTTTCAACACTGCAGCGGGTAGAGCAAAGGCGGTCACGGGCATTCCGTAATGCGCGATGTCCATGACCTTGGCTTTATCTACCCGTTGCTATGACCGCTGGGAAACCGATGCCAATACGCTCCAGGAAGAACCGCTTTTGGCTGACGCGCTCGCTGCAGCTGGTCGCACTGGTCACACCCTGTCTTGCCGCAACCGCCCAGCCGCTCACGCCTGACGAAACACGTTGGCAGCACGAAGCACAGGCTGTCACGATCACCCGCGACGACTGGGGCATCGCGCACGTGCACGGCAAGACTGATGCCGATGCCGTGTTCGGCATGGCCTACGCGCAGGCCGAGGACGATTTCAACCGCGTCGAGACCAACTATCTCAACGCCATGGGCCGCCTCGCCGAGGCCGAGGGCCAGCCCGCCATCTGGCAGGACTTGCGGATGAAGCTGTTCATCGACCCGGTCGAGCTGCAAAGGCTCTATGCCCGCAGCCCCGCCTGGCTTCAGTCGTTGATGAATGCCTGGGCCGATGGACTGAACGATTACCTTGCCACCCACCCTGACGTGCATCCGCGCGTCATCCGACACTTCGAACCATGGATGGCACTGAGCTTCAGTGAGGGCAGCATTGGCGGCGACATCGAACGCGTATCGCTCGGCCAGCTCGAAGCCTTCTACGACCATAACCCCCAGGCGGCACTGGCACAGCTGGATTCGCCATCGAGCTGGGCGGAGCCCTCGGGATCCAACGGCATCGCGATCGCGCCGAAGCTCACTGCCGACGGCCATGCGCTGCTGCTCATCAATCCGCACACTTCCTTCTTCTTCCGTTCCGAGCTGCAGATGACCAGCGACGCCGGACTCGACGCCTATGGCGCGGTCACCTGGGGGCAGTTCTTCATTTATCAGGGTTTCAACCACCATATCGGCTGGATGCACACCTCGACCGGTGCCGATGTCGTCGACGAGTTTGCCGAGACGATCGTGCATAAAGACGGCCATCTGTTCTATCGCTACGGCAAACAACTGCGGCCGGTCACGACGCGCACGATCAAGGTGCCCTACCGCGGCAGCAATGGCTCGATGGGCGAACGAAGCTTCACTGTCTACGCCACGCATCACGGCCCCGTCGTGCGCGAGAAGGACGGCAAGTGGATAGCGATCGCACTGATGAACAAGCCGATGGAAGCGCTGGAGCAAAGCTGGCTACGCACCAGGGCCAGTGACTACGCC
>JBAPPP010000043.1:0-8379 GCA_049280175.1 Rhodanobacter sp. | reverse complement strand
GGGTGGGGTTGCTCTTAGCTTGCGAAGATCAAAAGCATGCCCCCCTCCCAACCTCCCCCTGCAACCGAAGGAAGTCCCTTCTTCGGGGCAAGCAGGGGGAGGAGCAAAGCAGCACGTGACGATCGATGCCGGTATGACGCTTGTGCTCGCCCACAAAAAAGCCCGCGAATCGCTTCGCGGGCTTTTGCCAATCATCAGCAGCTGAGCGCTGTTCGATCAGTATCCGACCGAGCCGGTGTGATCCTGCGGCGGCGGCGCGGAGTCTTCGACCGGCGGCTTCTCGTGATGATCCTGCAGATCGCGCGCCTTGGTCTCGACCGGGTTGATTTCCTTCAGCGTGCCCTTGTCGTCATAGAACACGCGAAAACCGTAATCGAGCTGCATGCGCGCCATGTACTGCAGGTGCTGCTTGCGAATCTTCGAATCGTCGCTGGACTCAAGCAACACGGTCTTCGGCAACTTGCCCTGATCCTTCAGGTAGGCGAAATGGCTGCTGACATCGATCGACGAAAGTACCGCGCCATCGACCAGGAACTGACCTTCCTTATAGGCTTCGATGGTGGCGTCGAACTGCCCCTTCATCGAGGCGGTGGTGACATCAGGATGCTTGGTGCCGCCGATGAGGCTGCAACCAGCAAGCAGCACGATGCTGCCCAGCATGATCGCGCCCATGGCGCGCGTCAGCAAAGTGGAAAAACGGATCATGCGGGTCTCCTAACGGTAAATCGGTTGAATCAGGGACAGAGTGTAACGCCGGGCCGTCTCAATGGCGGTGGCCACAGACAACATTCGTTCAGGCTAGTTGTTAAGGCCGATTTTCAGGTGCGCGGCAGGGTCACGCCCTGTTGCCCCTGATACTTCCCGCCGCGGTCCTTGTAGCTGGTCTCGCACTCCTCGTCGGATTCGAGAAACAGCATCTGCGCCACACCTTCGTTGGCGTAGATTTTTGCGGGCAACGGGGTGGTGTTGGAGAACTCCAACGTCACATGGCCTTCCCACTCTGGCTCCAGCGGCGTCACGTTGACGATGATGCCGCAGCGAGCGTAAGTACTTTTGCCCAGGCAGATAGTCAGCACCTGGCGCGGTATGCGGAAATATTCGACGGTGCGAGCCAGCGCGAACGAGTTCGGCGGAATGATGCATACGTCCGCTTCGACGTCCACGAAGCTGGACGGATCGAACGCCTTCGGATCGACGATGGTCGAATTGATGTTGGTGAAGATCTTGAATTCGCGCGCGCAACGCACGTCATAGCCGTAGCTGGAGGTGCCGTAGGAAACTAGTTTCTGGCCGTCGCGCACCTTGACCTGGCCGGCCTCGAACGGCTCGATCATGCCGTGCTGCTCGGCCATGCGCCGGATCCACTTGTCGGATTTGATGCTCACGCGATCTCCACTGTCGATATCGGACTTCGGCCCATGCGTCGGCCCGGCCAAAGATGCGCAAAATACCATGTCACGGGCGTCAGGCGGCGGATAGCTCGACGGCAGGCTCTCAACGTAGAGCTCGATCCCCTACCGGCAGCTCACCGAAAACCGCTCGGACTGACCGTAGTGCCGAAGGCGTGAAGTCGAAGCCTCGCACCAGGCCCCCTTCGACTTCGCCGCTGTGCGGCTACGCTCAGGGCGAACGGTGGGTGGAGGGAATTGGGTACAGTCACAGCTGGGATTTTCTTCGGCCTGCTCAGCGTAGCGCGTAGGTTGGGGTGAGCGCAGCGAACCCCAACCTTTCCACGCCACCCGTAAATTCCAGGCCACCGTCCAGCCAGCAAGGGCTCGATCACGCGATGATGATTAAGCAGCAGGCGCTGAAGGCGCCCCCTGCACCACGATCTTGCCCAGCCCCAGCGACTTGTTGCGTGGCTGGCGCGACAGGCGGCCGGTCGTATTGCGGGCGATCTCGCGATAACGGGCGGTGAGATCCGAGTCCGGCATCGCCGCCACCGTCGGGTTGCCGCCATCGACCTGCTCGCGGATGCGGATATCCAGCGGCAGCGAGCCCAGGTATGGCACTTCATATTGCGTCGCCATCCGTGCGCCGCCGCCTTCGCCGAAGATGTGCTCTTCATGGCCGCAGTTCGAGCAGATGTGGGTGGCCATGTTTTCCACGATGCCGAGTACGGGCACCTCGACCTTCTCGAACATCTTCAGCGCCTTGCGCGCATCCAGCAGCGCGATGTCCTGCGGCGTGGTGACGATCACCGCGCCGGCCACCGGTACTTTCTGCGATAGCGTCAGCTGGATGTCACCGGTACCCGGCGGCAGATCCACAATCAGATAATCGAGCTGCTCCCAGCGAGTGTCGTTTAGCAGTTGCATCATGGCCTGGGTGACCATCGGGCCGCGCCAGATCATCGGCGTGTCCTCTTCCACCATAAAGCCGATCGACATCACCGACAATCCATGCGCCTGCATGGGGGTGATGCTCTTGCCGTCGGGCGACGCCGGTCTGCCGCTAACCCCGAGCATGCGCGGCTGGCTGGGGCCGTAGATGTCGGCATCCAGCACGCCGACCTTCGCCCCCTCGGCCTGCAGCGCCAGGGCCAGATTTGCCGACACCGTGGACTTGCCCACGCCGCCCTTGCCGGACGCCACCACGATGATGTTTTTCACGTTCGGCAACGGTGCCAGCGTGCCTTGCACCTTGTGCACATGGATGCGGCTGGTGATCGAAACGGCGGCCGCCTCGATCGCCGGGTCGGCTTCCAGCGCCTGGCGCACGCGGTGGCTCAGGCTATCGATCGCGCCCGTCGCCGGATAGCCCAACTGGATATCCACCGATACCCGCGGCCCGTCCACGCCTACCGCGCGCAGGGCATCGGCCAGCGGCGCGCCGGTATGGGTGTCGATCAGGTCGCCAAGAATGCGGCGGACCAAGGCTTCATTCGCCTGTGTCATATCGGCTCGGGTAGGTAGCGGGGACTAGCCATTATGCCAGCCCTGGCCAACCTGCCTGCAGCGGCAAATCAGCCCGGGCCTCCGTTGCGCAATGCAGCTTGACGCCCCCGGCGGCCACCGGCAGGCTCAACCCGTACGCTTTCGTATGGGAGGACACAATGAAGCAACTGTTTCGACTCGCCATCGCCGCCGGCCTGCTGCTGGGCGCCGGCGCCGCATTTGCCGCCAATGACACGCCAGTCGGCACCTGGAAAACCATCGACGACGAGACCCACCAAGCGAAGTCGATCGTAGTGATCACAGACGACAACGGCGAATTTCACGCCCGTATCGTGAAGTTGGTGAATCGCACTCCTGAGGATATCGCCAGGGATGGTGAACAAGCACTTTGCACGCAATGCGATGGCGACCTCAAGAACAAGCCAGTTGAAGGCTTGACCATTATGTGGGGGGTCCGCAAGGACGGCGACATATGGGATGGGGGCAAGATCGTCAACCCGAAGGATGGCAAGATCTACAAGGTGAAGCTCTCGATGCTGGACGGCGGACAGAAGCTCAATGTGCGTGGCTATATCGGCTTCTCTTGGGTCGGCAAGAATCAGGTATGGGAACGGCAACCCTGACTGTCATTCTTCGAGAATTTCAAAGCGCGCTTCGGCGCGCTTTTTTCTTGTGCGGCATCGACGTAATAAGTTCCGTGCCTCACGCAACTTGGAGCCACCAACAGGGTCCAAACTACTCTCTGCGTTCAGGATGAACACCATGAATGATGTCTCCCGTCTCATTGTCGCGAGCTGTCTGCTTTTGAGTGCCGGCGCAGCAATGGCCGCCAACGACACGCCAGTCGGCACATGGAAACAAATCGACGGCACCGGCAAGACCCGGTCGATCATCGAGATCGCCGACACAAACGGCGAGTTGAGGGCAACCATAAAGGCATTGCTGAATCGGTCGCCGAAAGGTATTGCCCGTGACGGCAATCCACCGTTGTGCACGCAATGCAGCGGTGATTTCAAAAACAAGCCGATCGTAGGCATGGTCAATATGTGGGGGGTCCGAAAGGACGGCGACGTGTGGGACGGTGGCAAGATCCTGAATCCGGCTGATGGCAAGACCTATAAAGTCAGGTTGTCGCTCATCGACCATGGCCAAAAACTC
The DNA here is from genome assembly GCA_049280175.1 of Rhodanobacter sp. Lineage (GTDB taxonomy): Bacteria > Pseudomonadota > Gammaproteobacteria > Xanthomonadales > Rhodanobacteraceae > Rhodanobacter. The sequence continues at coordinate 4,324 of JBAPPP010000043.1, read as the reverse complement.
GAGGTACACGGTTATATCGGCATCCCCATGATGGGCCAGAGCCAGATCTGGGAGCGTCAGGACTAAACCACCTTCCGTTGCATCGTCAGTGTGTGCTTCGCTTCAACAATGGAGCCACGCCACTGGTCCCGGCCAGCGCCGGAATGTCGATGGGGGTCTATACCGAATGCCTACAATCATCACTCATGCCGCGATTCCTCTGCTGCTCGGCGCCGCTGCTGGCAAGCGGCGGATCAGCCGGCCGTTGTTGTACGCCGGCGTGCTGGCGGCGATGCTGCCGGATGCTGATGTACTGGGCTTCAAGTTCGGCATTCCTTATGCCGATGCATTCGGCCATCGTGGCGCCGCTCATTCGATAGCCTTCGCGCTGCTACTGGCATTGCTCGCGGCAGTGCTGCATCGAACTCTACGAACGTCGGCTTGGCGAGCGTTCGGCTTTGTCGGCCTGGCTACCGTGTTGCACCCGCTCTTGGATGCCTGCACCAATGGCGGCTTGGGCGTAGCGCTGCTATGGCCACTGGATAACCATCGGTTTTTCTTTGACTGGCGACCGATCGAGGTCTCGCCGATCGGCGCGCGATTCTTCAGCGCGCGCGGTTGGCAGGTGATCCAGTCGGAACTGCTCTGGGTCTGGTTGCCAACGGCGGCGCTTGCCCTGCTGCTTTGGCGGTGGCGGCTGCATCGGGACGGCCGTACCCGCCAAGCCTGACGCCGACGCATGCCATAATGTGAGGCTATTCAGCCAACGCAGCCGCCATGAGCCGTCGCCTCCTCGTCACTCACGCCTTGCCCTACGCCAACGGCCCGCTCCATCTGGGTCATATGCTGGGTTACATCCAGACCGATATCTGGGTGCGTGCGCAGCGGATGATGGGCAACGAAGTGCATTTCGTAGCGGCCGACGATGCCCATGGCACGCCGATCATGCTGGCGGCGGAAAAGGCCGGGATGTCGCCGGAGGCGTTCATCGCAGGCATCCGCGCTGGTCACGAAGCGGATTTCGCGGACTTCCATTTCAGCTTCGATCACTACCACACCACGCATTCGGAAGAGAACCGCGAGCTGGCCTCGCTGATCTATACGCGCCTGCGTGATGGCGGCTACATCGCGCGCCGCAGCATCCAGCAGCTGTTCGATCCCGAAAAGGAAATGTTCCTGCCGGACCGCTATATCAAGGGCGTGTGCCCGAACTGCGGCACGCCGGATCAGTACGGCGACAACTGCGAGCACTGCGGCGCCACCTATGCGCCCACCGACCTGATCAACCCCTATTCGGTGATGTCCGGCGCCACCCCGGTACTGCGCGACTCGGAACATTACTTCTTCGAACTGGGCAAGTTCGAAGGACTTCTGCGCGACTGGTTTGCCGGCAAGTTCACCGGCGGCAAGCCGGTGGCGAACAGCGGCGTGGTGGCGAAGCTGATGGAGTGGCTGGATGGCGGCCTGAAGGACTGGGACATCTCACGCGATGCACCCTATTTCGGTTTTCCGATTCCCGACGCGCCCGGCAAATTCTTCTACGTGTGGCTGGACGCGCCGGTCGGTTACCTCGCCAGCTTCAAGGCGCTGTGCGACAAGACCGGACTGAAGTTCGACGATTTCCTCGGTGCCGACAGCACCGCCGAGATGCACCACTTCATCGGCAAGGACATCATCAACTTCCACGGCCTGTTCTGGCCGGCGATGCTGCATGGCGCGCAGTTCCGCACGCCGACCGCGCTGCACGTCAACGGCTACCTCACCGTGAACGGCGCGAAGATGTCCAAGTCGCGCGGCACCTTCATCCAGGCACGCACCTATCTGGACGCCGGCATCCACCCGGAATTCCTGCGCTATTACTTCGCCACCATGCTGAGCGATGCGCCGGTCGACGTCGATCTGGACCTCAAGGCATTCGAGGAGCGCGTCAATTCGCACCTGATCGGCAAGTGGGTGAACATCGCCAGCCGCACCGCGGGCTTCGTGCAGAAATTCTTCGACGGCAAGCTGGCCGATCACCTTGACCCCGAAGAGTCCGCGCTGTGGCAAACCCTGCTGTCGCACTACGACGGCATCGACGAGCTCTACGAAACCGGCGAATTTGCCGAGGTGACACGCCGCTTCGTCACCATGGCCGACCTGGTCAATGGCTACATTGCGACCAAGGCGCCGTGGCTGATGGCCAAGGACGACAGCCGTCGCGAGGAACTGCAGCAGGTCTGCACGCTGGCACTGAATGCGTTTCGCCTGTTAGCCGGGGTGCTCAAGCCCATCTTGCCTGCCACGGTAGCCGCCGCCGAACAGTTCCTCGCGGCGCCGATCACCGATTTCGGCGACGCACGGCGCGAGTTGCATGGCCACACCGTCAACGCCTTTGTGCCGTTGCTGAGCCGCATCGACCCGAAGCACATCGAGGCGATGGTCGAAGCGTCGAAGGAGTCGCTCGGCGGCTCAAATGAACCCGCCTTGGCACCCGTAAAGAAACCAAAGGAATCCCGCAAACCCATGAGCGAGAACATCACCGGCAACGACAGCGCCGCCACGGCTTCGACGTCGATCATCGGCATCGACGACTTCGCCAAGCTCGACCTGCGCATCGGCAAAGTCACCGCCTGCGAATTCGTCGACGGCTCGGACAAACTGCTGCGCTTCGAACTGGATGCCGGCCCGCTCGGCACACGACAGATTTTCTCCGGCATCCGCGCTGCCTACAGCGAGCCGGAAAAATTGGTTGGCCGCAACGTGGTGTTCATCGCCAATCTCGCGCCGCGCAAGATGCGCTTCGGCCTGTCCGAAGGCATGATCCTGTCCGCAGGCGACGGCGGCGGCGACCTGTTCCTGCTCGATGCTGACCAAGGCGCCAGGCCGGGCGCAACCGTTCGCTGATATCGCCATGACGCTGGTCGACCGCATCGACGCCCTGCTGCCGCAGACGCAGTGCGAGCAATGCGGCTACCACGGCTGCCGGCCCTATGCGGAGGCGATCGCGCACGCTGACGCACCGATCAATCAATGCCCGCCCGGTGGCATGGCCGGCATCGAAAAACTCGCCACACTGCTGCAGCGGCCGGTGCTACCGCTGAATCCCGAACACGGTGTCGAGAAGCCCCGGACACTGGCGCGCATCGTCGAGGCGGACTGCATCGGCTGCACCAAATGCATCCAGGTCTGCCCGGTCGATGCGATTGTCGGTGCGTCGAAGCTGATGCACACTGTCATTACCGATGACTGTACCGGCTGCGAACTGTGCGTGCCGGCCTGCCCGGTCGACTGCATCGTGCTGTTGCCGATGCCACTCGAGCAGATCGATACGCTGCATGCCGATGCCGCACGCGAGCATTTCCAGCAGCGCGAGGCGCGACTGGAACGCCAACGCATGCAGCGCGATGCCGAACTGGCCGTACGCAAGACGGCCGTCGACGGTAGTGCCGTCGATGCTGGCACCCCCCAACGCAATCCGGTGCTGGAAGCGCTGGCGCGCGCCAAGGCAAAACAGCAGGAACCGAAACCATGAAGCGCAGCGATGTGATCGAGCTGTTCACCCGCCTGCGCGAGATCGACCCGCATCCCACTACCGAACTCAGCTACACCACGCCGTTCGAGCTGCTGGTCGCGGTGGTGCTGTCGGCGCAGGCGACCGATGTCGGCGTCAACAAGGCGACCAAGAAACTTTATCCGGTGGCCAACACGCCGCAAGCGATCCTTGCTCTGGGCGAGGAAGGCCTCAAGCGTTACATCAGCACGATCGGCCTGTTCAACGCCAAGGCGAAGAACGTGATCGCGCTCTGCCGCATGCTGATCGAGCAGCATGCCAGTGAAGTTCCACATACCCGCGAAGCGCTGGAGGCGCTGCCCGGCGTCGGCCGCAAGACCGCCAACGTGGTGCTCAATACGGCATTCGGCGAACCGACCATTGCGGTCGACACACACATCTTCCGGGTCGCCAACCGCACGGGATTGGCGCCAGGCAAGGATGTGCGCATCGTCGAGGACAAGCTGGTGAAAGTGATACCGGCCGAATTCAAGCAGGACGCCCATCATTGGCTGATCCTGCACGGCCGCTACGTGTGCAAGGCACGCAAGCCGGATTGCCCGCAATGCGTGATCCGCGACCTGTGCCGCTACAAGGACAAGACTCCCGCCAGCTGAGCGCACACCGGTAGGTTGGGATGAGGGCCAGTGAATCCCAACACTCCGGCGGGCAACGTTGGGCTTCGCTGCGATCACCCCACCTACGCGCTCCCTCCACCCACCGCTCGCCCTGAGCTCTTCCTCCAAACTCCCTCCTCTCACCGTTCGCCCTGAGCGTAGCCGCGCAGCGGCGAAGTCGAAGGGGGTCTAGTAC
>JBAPPP010000042.1:0-4362 GCA_049280175.1 Rhodanobacter sp. | reverse complement strand
CGCCCGAGCTGCGCGATCACGACCTTCTTGTCGAAGTAAAAGCGGTTGTCGTTGCCACCCGATAAATTTTATCCGTCCCAGGAATAGCCATGAACGTAAAGATCAACACCACCCACACTCTCACCCTGAACGCAGCGCATGAACTGCTCGCACAGGCCCGTTCGGCATGCACCCAACGCGGGTTCGCCGCCACCATCGCCATCACGGACGCAGGCGGCCATCTGCGCGCCTTTGAGCGTGCCGACGCCGCGCCGTTCTTGACGGCCGAGGTTGCCATGGATAAAGCCTGGACCGCCGCCTCATTCGGCATGTCTACCGATCGGTGGAACCAATACATGGGCGAGCCCACCGTGGCGCCGCTGGCACAGCACCCACGACTGATGCCGGTAGGCGGCGGTCTGCCCATCGTCCTTGACGGCAAGCTCGCCGGCGGGATCGGCATCTCCGGGGGCACGTCGGTGCAGGATCATGAAGCGGCTGTGGATGCGCTGCGGGCGGTTGGGCTCATGGCCTGAGACAGGCCTCATCGGAAAGGCAGCGCTTTCGCTTCGCTGACCTGTCGCCGCTCGTTCAAAGTTGACCTTCTAGTTGTCGCCTCTGACGACCATCGTTTTCTACCGACCCCAACTGCCTTGGCTCTGTCGCTCGAACACCGCCTAAAGCCAGCGATACTCGATGATGGCGAAACGTCGCCCTAGGTGCTAGAGGCATCTCTCAGCCTCACGCTGAGGCCTGTTCAAGGGCCTCGGGACTGATGCCATCCATATGGCTGTCGGTGATGTTCAGGAGTAGAGCGGCCAAGTGTTCGATTGCCGCGTCGCCACGAAGTGCCGAACGGACGAGATGAAGGGGCACTGCATTTAGGTCTGGAAGGCCAAAAGAACCATCGAGGCAAGCCATCCCGACGGGTACGTGAACCGCCGTGCGTGCAACCAGGCCGAGCCCCGCTTTCGCCGCAGCCCAGACTGCCGACACACTGCTGCCCGACAACGCAATGCGCCAGCTCGTCCCCGCACGATCGAGCGCATCGATAGCTTGTTGGCGGAACATGCACGGTTGCTCGAGCACAAGCAGCGGCAATGCTTCGCGTTCGGGCAACCGCCATGTTGCGTGCGCATACCAGTGCACAGGAAGCGTGGCAATCAGTTGGCTGCTCAGTCCACCGTTGTCACCGAAAGTCAGGGCGAGATCCAAGCTGCCGTTTCGGAGAAGTTGCAGCAGGCGACCGCTTTGCTCGACGAAGATTTCGAGCTGCACTTTCGGATGCGCCGACGTGAACCGCGCCAGCGTCTGCGGCAACCAGCTATCTGCAAAGTCCTGGGGAACGCCCAGACAAACTTTTCCGTGAAGTCCTGTACCACGGACGGCCAAAACGGCCTCGTCATTCAGCTCCAGCATCCTTCGCGCAAAACTAACCAACTTTTCGCCCTCCCCGGTTAGCTCCTGACGCCGGCCAATTTTTCGAAACAGTGGTTTTCCCAGTCGTTCTTCCAGCGCTCGCAGCTGAAGACTGACCGTGGAAGGTGATAGATGAAGAACCTCGGCAGCTTTGCCGAAACCGTCAAGGTCCACCGCCGCGACAAGCGTGCGCAGGCTGGTCAGATCGAGAATCATCGTTTAGCAAACCTCATCATAGACTTTAAAACCGCTCGCTTTTGTAAGACGAGGGAACCTTCCAAACTCGCGTGATTATTTGGCGGTTAAGGAGACCATTATGTTGCTAATGCAGTACAGATTGGACTTGGAAGATGACCACGACATGAGGGCCCTGCGTGAGCGGGTCTCGGTCATCGGTTCCGGCTTTAACTCGCTTGCCGGCCTGGTCCAAAAAGCGTTTCTCGTCTCGAACCGCGCAAACGGCCGTCCCAATCGATATGCGCCCTTCTATGTCTGGCAGGATGAGGAAGCGATGCGAGCATTCCTCCTCTCGGACGCATTCGCTCGCGTCTGCGCCAAGTATGGCCGCCCCAAGGTGCGGACATGGATGATTATTCATTCAAAAACGGGAGGCTTCTCCCAAATGCCAGGGCAAGCCACTCAGGAATTCATCTCAATCGAACCTTCCACTGACCTCAGCACCCTGGCGTCTGAAGAGCGGGCCAAGGCAGATGTCGTAGGACGTAATGGGGAACTGCACTCGATCCATATCGGACTCGATACAACCATGTGGCAACTAGTACGCACCTGCTTTTGGCATCAGCCACCGGAGACGACCTGTGGCATTGACGCCTACGACCTGGAATACCTCGCCTTTCCTCACAGAGATTGCCTCAGCGCATGAAGCCCATCCACACCTATGAATCCGGTCGCACCTGCCATGTCGACCGTGACCAGGGAGAACATGCGTGAAACTCTTGATGACAACGATGGCGCTGGTGGCGTCGCTCGTCGCGGCCGGCCGCGTCGCTGCAAAAGAGGCGACCGGTGGTTGGCCGCTTCCGCAGGCGACACCGGCACCAGCGCCGATCGCGCCCCCTCGGGATGTCGCCTATCCCGGCACCCTTCGCCTCGAAGTGGACGCCACCGACGCCATGCGTGGCATCCACCGCATCCACGAAACCATTCCCGTACGCGGAATGAAGCAGCTGACGCTGCTGTTCCCCCAATGGGCTCCGGGCGATCCGGTGCCGCCCAACGTGCTCGACCAGGTCGCAGGGCTCGTGTTCAATGTGGGCGGGAAGCGCCTGCCATGGCGACGCGATCCTGTGGAACAAGCTGCGTTCCATGTCGATCTACCTCAGGGGGCACAGGAAGTGGACGTCGATTTCGAGTTCCTCTTCCCCGCCAGCAGCGCGATCGGACCGGTGTTGTCAACACCGACGATGGTGGATCTGCAGTGGCAGAGCCATGTGCTCTATCCGGCCGGCTATTACTCGCGCCGCATCCAGGTCGACCCCGCCGTGACGCTGCCTCATGACTGGCAGTTTGCTTCGTCGCTCGACGGCGCCACTCGCGTCGGAGATGTCGTGCGGTTCTCTCCCGTGACGCTCGATGTACTCGTGGATTCGCCCGTAATGGCAGCGCGCTGGATGAGGCAGTACATCCTCAGTGACGACCCGGTACCGGTACGACTGGACGTCGCGGCCGATACGGAGTCCGGCCTCGTCGTGCCGCCCGAGGCGCTCGGCAAGTACCGTCGCGAGATCGCACAAGCCTATAAATTATTCGGCGGCCAACACTACGATCATTACGACATGCTGGTCTGGCTGGCGAACGACTTCGGCCCAGCCTACTTCGAGCAGAGTCGCTCAGGGGAGAACGGCCTTCCTGCTACGTTCTTCAGTGGTCGATCTCTTGGCTTCCCGTTTCACGGCTTCGTCCATGCGTGGAATGGCATCTTCCGCGTTCCTGCGACGATGTGGACGGCGAATCTGAACGTCGCACCTCAGGACTCGTTGCTCTGGGTGTTCGAAGGCTTGACGATGTACTGGAATGGCGTGCTCGACGCACGGTCGGGCATCGACAGCCGGGAGGATGCGCTCAGGAGCTGGGAGTCCACCGCATCGGCATATGCAAACCGGCCTGGACTGCAGTGGCGGACATTGCAGGACGCGTCGGAGCAGGTGCTCATCCAGCACGGCAACAGCATCATCTATCCGGAGGGGCGCCGTCAGCCTTGGCAAGATTGGCAACTCAACACCCTCGACGCGTATATGCAGGGCCAGTTGATCTGGCTGGACATCGACACGCTGATCCGCGAACGCAGCAATGGCCGCAAATCGTTGGATGACTTCGCGCGTGGCTTCTTCGGGATCCGCAACGGCAGTCGAGTCCCCGCGCCTTACACGTTCGAGGACCTCGTCTCCGCGCTGAACGCCGTCACGCCGTACGACTGGGCAACCTTCCTGCACGCGCGGGTAGACAGTGTCGGCATCAACACGGATCTCGACGGCATCACACGCGCCGGCTACCGGCTGACTTGGAGCGACCAACCGTCAGGCGCCCAACAAGCCAGAGAAACCAAGAGCGGCGGGGCCAGCCTCAGCTTCTCGGTGGGCGTCGATCTGAACAAGGACGGTGAGGTGACAAGCGTCGTCTGGGGCAGCGCAGCTTGGCGCGCAGGCTTGGTCGTCGGCGCGAAGGTCCTCTCGGTCGACGGCCAGCCCTATCAGGCATCCGTGATCAAGTCAGCCATTTCGGCGTCGCGCGCCGATCGTCCGATCGAATTGCGGGTCGCACGAGGTCAGACGGAGCACTCGCTTTCGCTGACGTGGGAAGGCGGTTTGCGCTACCCACATCTGGAACGGGTGCCAGGAACACCGGACTTGCTCGACGACATCCTGCGGCCCAGGCCGTGACCCAGCCCACGCCTCGACAGATGACAAGCTTCAACCTCATGATCGCAAGACAATGCTTCCGCAG
>JBAPPP010000041.1:0-1777 GCA_049280175.1 Rhodanobacter sp. | reverse complement strand
TCAATGGACATAGTGACGTAGTCGGTGGCGCGGTCGTGGCACGCGAGGCTGCGGTGTTCGAGCATCTGAAATGGTGGGCCAACTGCAATGGCCTTACCGGCGCACCGTTCGATAGCTATCTCACCTTGCGCGGCTTGCGTACCTTGAGCGTACGTCTGCGTCAGCACCAGGAAAATGCCGAGCGCATCGCCAGCCGTCTGGACGTCCATCCAGCCGTGCGAAAGGTGTACTACCCCGGTCTCGCCAGCCATGCAGGGCACGCGCTGGCATCGCGTCAGCAGCAGGGCTTCGGCGCCATGCTCAGTTTTGAACTGGATGGCGAGCTCGAGCAGATCGCCGCATTCGTCGATGGCTTGCAGTATTTCTCGCTGGCCGAATCCCTGGGTGGCGTGGAAAGCCTGATCGCGCATCCGGCCACGATGACGCATTCATCGATGGCGGTGGAAGCACGCCGTACCGCTGGCATCGCCGATAGTTTGCTGCGCTTGTCTGTGGGCATCGAGGATGGCGACGATCTGTTGCGTGACCTCGACGCGGCACTGGCGCGTGCGGCGGCCAGCGTAGACAAGGACAAGTCCAAACGCCGGGTGCTTGCATGAGTGCGGTGGCGGTGGAAGCGGCCTCGGCCGTGAATGGCCGGGATGTCGCGCTCGCGAAAGTCGCGTCTCACGCCGTTCCTGTAGTCACTCCCTGCATCGCGATCGTGCTTCTCGGTACCGGTGTGGTTGGTGGTGCGCTGCTGAAACTTCTGAACACGCCGGCTGCGGCCAGCTTGCGGCTGGTAGGCGCGGCGAATTCGCGACGCCAGCAGACCGCAGCCGTCGACCTCGCCTGTCGCAGTCTGCGTGAGCAGCTGAACAGTCAGGGCGATGTGCGCGACGATGCTGCCCTCCTTGCTGCGCTGGACGCCAGTGATGCCACGGCCAAGGTGATCGTCGATGCCACCGCCAGCGCTGCGCTGGCATCGCGCCACGCGGAGTGGCTGGCGCGTGGCTATCACGTGGTCACCGCGAACAAGGCATTGGCCGGCGGCGAGCTGTCCGCCTGGTTTGCACTGCAGACCGCGGTGGCGAACGGCGGCCGTTACGGTGACTCCGCTACCGTCGGGGCCGGCTTGCCTGTGCTATCTACGCTGCGTCGTCTGCGTGGCTGTGGCGATGCGTTGCTCACGCTGGAAGGTGTGTTCTCCGGCTCGCTGTCGTGGCTTTTCAATCAATACGACGGTACCCGTCCGTTTTCCGAGCTGTTGCGCGAGGCGCGTCGACTGGGCTATACCGAGCCCGATCCACGCTCCGACCTTTCCGGCGAGGACGTCGCCCGCAAGCTGCTGATCATCGCCCGCAATGCGGGCTTCGCCCTCGGCACGGAAGAGGTGGACGTGCAGGGCCTGGTTCCCGAGTCGCTGCGCACGCTGGATACCGAGTCCTTTCTCGCCCGCCTGGATGAACTGGATGAGCCACTTGCCAAGCTGCATGCCGAGTCGAAGTCGCGTGGCTGCGTGTTGCGTTTCCTCGCCCGCCTCAATCAGCGCGGCCGCGCCCGCGTTGGTCTGGTCGAAGTGCCGTTGACCCATCCGGCCGCGCGCCTCTACGGCACCGACAACCAGTTCGCGCTCACCACCACCCGCTACAACACCCAGCCGCTGGTCATCCAGGGCCCGGGCGCAGGACCCGAGGTAACAGCACAGGCGTTGCTGGGCGATCTGCTGGCGCTGCGCTGAGCGCTCGTAGGTTGGGCTGAGCGCAGCGATGCCCAACGTGGTGCTTGCGGGAAAGTT
>JBAPPP010000040.1:0-2602 GCA_049280175.1 Rhodanobacter sp. | reverse complement strand
TGACCGCGCAGGAAGTCGCCCAGATGATCCGTCGTGGTCTGCCAGTGCTGATCTTCCTCATCAACAATCGCGGCTACACCATCGAGGTCGAGATCCACGATGGCCCCTACAACAACATCAAGAACTGGAACTACGCGGCGCTGATGCAGGCATTCAACGCGGAGGATGGCGCCGGCCTCGGACTGCAGGTCGGTACCACCGGCGAGCTGGCCGAGGCCATCACCAAGGCTGCTCAAAACCGTAAGGGCCCGACACTGATCGAATGCAACATCGAGCGCGACGATTGCACGCACCAGCTGATCACCTGGGGTCGCCGTGTCGCCACAGCCAATGCGCGGCCGCCGGTGCGACGCTGAGGCATCGGATTAGCCGGCTGCTCCATCCGCGCCGTCGCCGCCCAGGCGGAGTCGACACTGAACGTGATTGTGCGTGGCTCGGGCCCCTCGTCCACGCTTTCCAAGTTGGCTGTAAGTCGACGCTCTACTGCAGCCTCCATAGGCTCCGTGACGAGGCGCTCCACGACTTGCCGTGGACCGAGTGGAAGCGGCGCCCAAGTCTTTACCCAACGATTCGGCGTCTTGATTCGCTCGCATGACAATGCCGTTGTTACCCATTTGCTTTTCCCAAACGCCGTGACTTTTTTAAGGTGATTTCAGCTTCACGCCCTGAGCCGTTCAGTCAACTATGTGACGAAGCCTGGCTGGCGAGCCAAGGCGCTGCAGGGCCTTTGCTTCCCATTCGACACCTTCGTCCAATTGAAACGTTGATGCTCAGTCAGTACACTTTTTTCAGATCCCGCTCGTATCCTCATGGGAGATCTTCCTGGATCAGATTTCCGGAAATCTCAGGTAAGCGACCTCAGCGACCCCGAGGTACGGGCATTTTTTAAGCCAGATCATTAAATGGAAATTGTTCACGCCACGCAGCTGCTACAACACGGGCTTGGCCTCGTGCCGGTCGCCCTCGCGATCAACCGCGCCACCGTCGGCACGTTCTTCACCCTTTCCGGCTATCAAAAGCTTTTCAAACGCAGTCGACACGATGAACTCGTGAGCACACTACACGCTGACGACGTGCACCAAATCCGCATCATGCAATGGCTCATTCCCTCCGCCGAGTTTGCGGGTGGGCTGGCACTCGTGTCGGGTACGCTATCCGTGATCGCCGCGCTTGGACTCATGGTCATTATGGGCGGCGCACTGTGCCTTGACGGCATCAAACGCATCGCCGCCTGGAAGCCACTCGACCGCATCGACTGGCTCGACGATCTGCTCTACCTGCCGGAAGCGCCTTACCTGCTAGCACTACTGCTTGTCGTGCTCGCCGGTCCCGGAGCGCTGGCAATCGATTCGCTGCTGTAACACCGGCAGGGAGTTCTACCCCGTTCGACGCAGCTTCCTCGTACATTGTTGAACACTTTATTGGGCGAGACGAGCCCAAGGTCTTGCGCGAATTGAACATTTTATTGTCTCACTAACATTCTCGGGTATCTGATAGTGAGCAATGCCGTGTACCGACGATAAGGCGAAGTTATCGCCTGGGATAGGCAGCGTATGTGCGCGCGGCTGCGGCCACCGGCGCCCAATGTTCAATGAGGTAGCGCACAAGAGGAGACCACATATCCAAATCAAGCCATTGATTTCAAACATATATGACAATGGCAAAAATAGATTTATACCCAAATTCATACCCAAAACGAATCGCCTGATCGTCTTGGGCGCAAGTCCTGCAGACGCACCAAAGCTATCGTGGGGGGTAAAGCATAGCCACCATCCAACCTGAGAACCGAGCAATATCGCGGCCTCCTCGGCCGCAAGCAGTTGTATCTCCCTGCAAGGCGGGATCACATCGGGTGGCAGCTATCCGTCTCGGCCCACTGGAAATGGTCGAAACATGCTTCGCAGAGCAGTTCGGTAGCGCCGCACACGACGTAGTTGTCGGTACTCTTCGGGTAACGCATGGCGTCGCGAAACAAAGCGAAGGCGAGCGAAGTCTGACGTCTGCTCGGATAGTACCGGCGGTATCCCGAGAACGGCGGACACCAGTCTGAAAGTACACGGACCAGTCGACCCTCCTTAATGTGCGTCTGCACCAGGTCCTCAGGCATGTAGGCCAGTCCAAATCCTTTTACGCATGGCGATATTGTTGAAGATGAGCTGGCCTTCGACACGCACTTTCAGCGCCTCACCTTTCTTCTCGAATTCCCAGGGAAAGATGCCGCCGTAAGTCGGCAAGCGGATGGTGGTGCAGTTTTGCCGGATGTGGGTCGTTGATGTCCTCGTCGATACTTTGTAGGGTTACTGTCTGCCCGTATCATCAGGCCGGACCACTCAACCGGATTAGTGTCATGTCCAGCCCTGCCACCGTAGGTGCCTTCGCCATCGTTCCAAGCAACGATCTGCCCGCCGCGGTTCCGTTTTGGGAGCGCCTGGGCTTCCACCGCACGGGTGGCGACGCCGACTACATCATCATGACCGGTTGGGACTGCGAGGTGCACCTGACCCAAGCAGGAAGTGGTCCCTGGGCCGTGCCAGAGGAGCACAATCCTTTCGGCGTCTTCATCCGCACGCCGGAAGTAGACGCAATCGCGGCGCGCGTGGAC
>JBAPPP010000039.1:0-2842 GCA_049280175.1 Rhodanobacter sp. | reverse complement strand
TGAGTAGAAGCCGGAGTTCATTTTGTAATGCTCAGAAAGGCGCCGAAACGGCGCGACAAATGAACCTGGCCCCAAGTTCGTTCCGACGCAAGCGGATTGATCGCCCTCGTGATGCCGTCCGCCCACTTGTATGGGCCGGCATTGGGGTGCCGCCCGACTTGGTCGATCAGCTCCAGTTGCGAAGCCATTTCCGCGGCACAACTGGCGGAAGAAAGCTCCGCCGGCATCGCTGGCGCATCTCGGTTGAGACAAATGGCACACTCGGCTCACATCAGAAAGCTCTCTTATTAACGCGAAGAGGCGCAATGTTGTCCTGAGCGGCCCCAATTGCGGACGACCCGAATACCACCATGAACGAGGACGTCCAATACGAACTCAAGGCTTGGGTAGAGGGTTGTTACGCGCGCCGCTGCGGCCAACCAAGCGCCAAGTGTCCCTATGAACACGATACCGCAATGGCTCGTGCCTGGCTTAGAGGCTGGCAAGATCAAGAGAGTCAGCCCTCTCGCTTAGAGGACCGGGATCCTCCCAACGCCCCCAAAAGTCGGGATCCTCCCAACGCCCCCAAAAGTTGAGTAGCACGAAGCGCTTGGCCATCTGACCGCCCACGTCCATGCTCCCCGTGCCTTCGCTATCCGTAGCCCCTTCGCGATTCCTGCGCGAACCTCGGCGCCGACTTTTTGCCTGGCAGGTGCTCGATCGCCATGATCGTCTGCAGCCGGATGCGCTCCCATACCCGCCCCGCCCATCGCCCTGCTCGCGCTCCATCAAAATCCGCCGACAAGTGAACCTGAGCTGGCCCGGATTTGACGGACACCTTTGACGTAGACCATCTTCGAAATCCAGACGACCTAGGTCAGATTCGAAAATCCAACCTGCCCCTGTTTTCGAGGCAAAGACGCGAGACTGCGAGACAATCAATCATCGTGAATCGCCAGCACTGTTTCATCTGCGGCACTAGGATAGATGACCGTGCCACCGGGTTGAACGATGGCGCCGCGCGTAAGCTGCGCCGGCTCTATACGGCCACCGCCCATAATGTGAAAAACCTCTTCACCGCCTGCTATGAGGTAGTCGGCGACAATGCGTCGATGGCAGCGCCACCACACTGCTTCCGAACACATCATCGCGCACCGCCGTTTGCGCCCGTCCTCAATCAGTTGTGCCAGCCCTTCGCGAAATTCTGGAGACAATGCGTAGTCTGCATAATTGTGGAAACTGCGATTTGTCCAGAAGTTATTGATCTCGCGCGAAATGGACGGTGCCTTTTTTCGTAAGCCACCCAGTGCAGCGATATGTTCGTATGAGATACCAAACGATGTCAGCGAGGCGGGGAGCGCATCCTCGTTGAATTGAGGATGGGTTCGCGATCGAGGCATCTTACGAATATCGACCACAAGGGCTGCCCCAGCTTCGATCAGCAGCTCGGCGAACACCTCGAGACTCCGGTCGGAATGGCCAATGGTGAAGAACGGGAGTTTCATACTTGCTGCCGTCATCGCACAGGTTTGAGCACACCACCCTTATGCGCGGCGATATGGTCAGTCGTGTCGCTCTTGATCTCGTACTGCGGATCATCTTCCGTGGCGTGGTGCACGTAGCCCTTATAGACAAAGTCTTTGGTATGGATCGCGATGATGTGACCGGACACGTGTCCGGCTTCTGAGTTCCAGATCACGTGGTCGCCGATATTGAAGGGATGGCTCATGGCAACTACCTCCAGGAACGGCCTGACGGGCGGCCCAGTGGCGAACGCGTAAAACCTTCGCGCAATCCAGGTACGTCCGGGCAGGCAGCGGTAATGATGTCCGCCGGGACGTTCTTCGCCGTCAAGAACGTCATCAATAAAGTACCCCTGTTTCACTCCTCCCAGCCAGTCGCTCTCCGCCGAGGCTAACCAGGTCCGTTCTGGACGGCGGTTTCAACCGGTCAATGCAACACACTAAAGACTGCGTAGGCAGCAGATGCAAGTAGCTGAATTTGGGGAAGCTACTCATCGAACGCCACAGCCTCCTCTCATCCAATCATTGAGCTGCGCAAACCGCGCCCGCAACGGCAACAGGCGTTGATCGAAAACACCTGCGTGGTGTTCGGGTCCGACGATGCGGGCCAGATCTCAGCGCGTGCGACCCGCAGATGATCTACTTGTCAGCCGATTTTTGAGATGCTCCGATGGATGCCCTCCCTGATCCCACCTCCACCCGCACCGACCCGGCATCTACCCGTCCCACTGGCCACGCCCTTGCCACACGGATGCGGCCAAAGATGTGGGTCACTATCGTGCTGCTGAGTATCAGCGCCACCGCGCTTTGCGCACCACATGCTCCGTCCCCTCTCTTCGATGGCGTCCTCCACGCCCGAGGTCCCCATGGGGTTTACACCGAAATCCGGTTCGAGCCACATCGCCTGGTCGCGCAGGTGCATGGGCCTCACATGTGTGTCTTGCATGCCCGCCTCGTGCACGGTGATCCGCACACCAGCCGCTACGCCATCGAGCCTCCCAAGGGTGGACGCTTCTGCGACGAACTGGTCGACGGGGAAATCGTGATCCGTCCGCATTCGCCGAATGACGTGATGGCCGAATTCAGGTCACCGCGTATGGACTGGTCAGGGGAGTTTCGCCGCTACACGTCGGGCCGCTAACTTTCTGAGCGCGCCGATCGCCCTGCCCGCCATGGAGCCTGCCGCTGCTGTGGCATCCTCCCGTCGGCTACGCTCGCGCGTAAATGCCGCGGACGCCCAAGCCCTCTGCAACCCGCAGCAGAGTCAGGTTCATTATTCAACGCTCAGACAAGACGCCTAGCGTGGTGAAAAATGAACCTGACCCCAGCTCCCCCCATAC
>JBAPPP010000038.1:0-20870 GCA_049280175.1 Rhodanobacter sp. | reverse complement strand
ACGTTGGGCATCGCTTCGCTCACCCCAACCTACGCCAGACCGGGCTGTCAGCGGGTTTGCAGCACGTTTTTCGGCTCGAATTCCCAGGTGCGGGTGATATTAAGCTCGTCCACGCGTTCGCCGCTTTGCGGTGCGGGCGGGAACGGCGCGGCAAGGCGCACGATGCGTTCGGCGGCAGCGTCCAGCAGATGCTCGCCGGAGCTCTGGATCACCTCGATGCTCTTGATGCTGCCGTCGAGATTGAGCACCACCGTGAGCAGCACGTCGCCATGTAGGCCGCGGCGGCGTGCTTCTTCAGGGTAGTTGAGGTTGCCGACCCGTTCGACGCGGTCGGACCAGCCGCGCATGTAGGCCGCAAAGGCATATTCCTTGGTGCTGGCCGTGAGGTATTTGACCTTCGGCCGCTTGGCGTAGGCCGCTTTCTTCTCGCGCACCTCGGCAGCCAGCTGGGCGATCGCCTGCTGTTGCTGCAAATCCACCGCAGTCGGGGTCTGGTCCTGCGGGTCGACCGGGGTCTGCGCGGTATCGCTGGAGACACTGAAATTGGTCGCACCGGTGGTGGTCACCATCCGCGTCGGCGTGGCCTCCCGCGGCTGGGGCGTGCTGGCTTCCACCGATTCGGCGGCGGTGCCCGGATCCGGCCGGGGCAGGGCTCCTGAAAACATCTCCGATGGCCGTGCGGCGTGATCGCTCTGGCCGCCGCCGCGGTTGTTCGCCTGCGCCAGGAAATCCGCCTTGTCCGGCGCTTCCTGATTGGCCACGTTGACCAGCGTCACATCCAGCGTCGGCAGGCTGGGTGCGAGCTTGGCGAAGTGGAACGTGACGCCCAGCAGCAGCACGCCATGCAGCAGCAGCGAAAACAGCAGGGTGGCGCTGATCGGGTCAGGCGCCGATGGAACCGGCGCCGGGGTGAGGGGTGCAGCAGTTGCAGTGGTGCTCACGCGTTGCGATTTCCGATGACGTGCTGATCGATGACGTCGAACAGCTGGCCCGCAATGTTAAGCCCGAACTGGGCGTCCAGTTCGCGCACACACGTCGGGGATGTGATGTTGATCTCGGTCAGGTAGTCGCCGATCACGTCCAGACCGACAAAAAGCAGGCCACGTCGGCGTAGCTCCGGTGCCACCTGGTCCACGATCCAGCGATCGCGGTCCGATAGCGGCACACCTTCGCCACGTCCGCCGGCGGCGAGATTGCCGCGAAACTCGTCGCCCTGGGGGATCCGCGCCAGCGCATACGGCACCGGCTCACCGTCGACAACCAGGATACGCTTGTCGCCAGCGCTGATCTCCGGCAGGTATTTCTGCGCGATGGTCAGTTGCCGACCCTCGCCATGGGCGCCGCCGCCGATCAGGGTTTCCAGCATCGAGTTGAGGTTGCTGTCGCCGGCCCTGACCCGGAAGATGCCGCGCCCTCCCATGCCATCCAACGGTTTCAGCACCACCTCGCCGTGCTCCTTGGTGAACCGGCGCAGCTCCCCCGCATCGCGCGCGACCAGGGTCGGCGCGATGCATTGCGGGAACTCCAGTGCAAACAGTTTCTCGTTGCAGTCGCGCAGCGACCGCGGATCGTTGATCACGGCGACGCCGCCGCGCTGGGCGGCTTCCAGCACCATGCTGTCGTAGATGAACTGCGCATCGACCGGCGGGTCCTTGCGCATCAGCACCACATCGAGCTCGCGCAGGTCGCGCCATTGCGCCGGCCCGAGTGTGTACCAGCCTTGCGGGTCTTCGCGCACGCTCAACGGCGCGATCCGCGCCCAGGGTTCGCCATTGCGCAGTGCCAGGTCGCCTTGCTCGAAATAGTGCAATTCGTGACCGCGACGCTGGGCCTCCAGCAGCATGGCAAAAGTGCTGTCCTTGGCTATCTTGATCGCGCCGATGGGGTCCATCAGCACGGCGACCGAAAGGGTCATGGGGGTTCTCCGAAGGTGGTCCGTGCGTGCGCGGACCGTGCGGGTGGGTTTGGTTTTCAGGGAGACATCAGCAGGGTGGATGGTCGCCGAGTCGATCGGTTGCGACAAGCTCGGTTGTTTCCCGGTGCTGTCGCGGTTGGCCAGATGGTGCCAATATGGGTCACGTTGTGCGCACCAGGCGACGGAGACAATGATTATTGCTTGACAGTCTCGGCGGGCAGGCAGTAAACAGCAAAGGGTTGGATGCACCGCCGCAGAGCGGGTATTTGGGTGGTTCGTTTTGTTTTTTTTACATGAGCACCTGGCGGCATGGCTGTTGCATGTCTTGGTGTCTATCCTGAGCTCGGGGCGGGCCGCAGGGGGAGTAAGTGAATTTGAACGTGAGTGCTAACGATTTGGCTGGTCTCAAGGTCATGGTGATTGATGACTCCAAGACCATCCGCCGTACCGCCGAAACCTTGCTGAAGAAGGAAGGATGCGAGGTATTGACCGCAGTTGACGGATTCGAGGCGCTGGCCAAGATCTCCGACCAGAAGCCTGCGATCATCTTCGTCGACATCATGATGCCGCGCCTGGATGGTTATCAGACCTGCGCGCTGATCAAGAACAATCCACAATTCCGTTCCACGCCGGTCATCATGCTGAGCTCGAAGGATGGGCTGTTCGACAAGGCCCGAGGCCGCATCGTGGGTGCCGAACAGTATCTGACCAAGCCGTTCACGCGTGACGAGTTGCTTGGTGCCATCCATCGCCATGTCAGCACGGTGCCGAGCCACTGACTGCAGATTCTGAGGGGGACCTGTGGCCAATATTTTCATCATCGACGATTCGCCGACCGACGTGCGCGTGTTCACTACGCTGCTCGAACGGGCCGGTCACCAAGTTGCCGCCTTTGGCACCGCCGAGGAAGGCATTGAGCGCGTGCGCGCCGCTCTGCCTGATCTAATCATCATGGACGTGATCATGCCGGGCATGAATGGCTTCCAGGCCACCCGGACACTGACTCGTGACCCGGTGACGTCATCCGTGCCGATCGTGATGATCACGACCAAGTCGATGGAAACCGACCAGGTCTGGGGCCTGCGTCAGGGGGCCCGCGCCTTCATCACCAAACCGGTGAGCGAGAAAGATCTGCTGGCGTGTATCAACGATTTGTTGCCGAGTTCGACATGAACCAGTCCGTCAACCGCACCCCATTCGAAATCCTGGCCCGCTACGAGCGGCTATCGCTGGCGCATGCCTCCGATACGCAGGGCAAGCTGGAGGCGCCCGGGTTGTGGCGCGGCATTGGTTTTCGTGTCGGTTCGCGCTTGCTGGTCAGTGGCATCGACGAAATCAACGAGTTGCTGGCGGTGCCGGTGCTCACCCCCGTGCCGGGAACCCAGCCCTGGCTGCTCGGTGTGGCGAATGTGCGCGGCAACCTGGTGCCGGTGGTCGACTTTGCCCGCTTTCTGTTCGGTGAGCGCACGCAGCATTCCGAGCGCGCACGCCTGCTGGTGGTGCGTCAGGGTGGTGGCAACGTGGCGCTGCTGGTCGACGAGGTGTTCGGTCAGCGTACGGTGGATGAGGAGCAGCGACGCGAGGCCGGGCGCGAGGACGATCCGCGGCTTACCCGCTTCGTCGAGAGCCGGGTGGGCGAACAGCAATTGGCGATTTTCAGCATGAACAGGTTGGTGCGCGCACCGGATTTCCGTCAGGCCGCGGCCTGATATCCGGTAGCGGCACGTTTCAGTTTTATCTATTGAAGGGCCGGCGCACGTTATGGCCGGAAATTAAGGGCAGCAAGTCCTTGGGTCAGTACCCGCTCGATGAAGCGGAGCTGGCAAGGTGTAGACGGACGAGGTGAACATGAGCACTACAGGGGGCGTCGGCAGGGAACGGAGCTACACGACCGTACTCATTGTCCTGTTGCTGATTGCGATCGGTCTCGCGGCAGTGGATTTCTTCCTGCTGTACCTGAAGAACGGCGAGGACCGGCAGGCGGTCACGCTGACCACGCAGATCCAGGTGTTGTCGCAATCGACGGCGAAATTCGCGCTGGAATCCGCAGGCGGCAACGCCGACTCCTTTAAGGAGCTTGAGGGTGACCGCAACTCGATCGAGTCCGCGGTGCAGCGCCTGAACAAGGGCGACCCCGCCACCGGCATGCAGGGCTATGGCGACAACAACGCCACCTCGTCCGGTCGCGCCGTAACGGCGCTCGACAGTTCCTGGAAGCAGCTCGACACCGACATCGGCAAGATCCTCTCGAACAAGGCGGTGGTGATCGATTCGGGACTGCGCGCCGGCACGCTGTCGCAACAGATGCCCTTGCTCAACTCGAGCATGGAGCAGGTGGTCAACATCCTGCAGCAGCGCAATGGCGGCGCCGATCAGATGCTCGGCACGTCGCGCCAGATGTTGTCCGCTGACCGAATCATCCGCCGTGTGCAGGAAATCCTGCAGGGTGGCGATACCGCGCAGTCGGCGGCCGATGGCCTGTCCCGCGATGCCGACCTGTATGGCAACGTGTTGAAAGGGTTGCTCGTGGGCAACGCCGACAGCGGCGTCAAGCCGGTCGCTGATGCGAACGCGCACAAGATCCTCACCGACATGGACGCCAGCTGGAGCAAGCTCTCCGACCCGGTCGCCAAACTGGTCTCTGCTGCCGGCAACATTGCCGACGTGAAGCAGGCAGCCAACCAGGCTTCGCTGGACTCGCAGACGGTGCTGTTGCGCGCGAGTGACCTGTCCGAACAAATCGGCAGGCTGCCGTTGCGGCGCTTGTTCCCGAACGTGTGGTTCGGTTTGATCGGTGCGATCGGCGCGGTGGCATTCGCCCTGTTGCTGGTCATCACGCTGGTGACTGAACAGCGTCGCCGTTTCGCCAGCAGTATCGAACTGAACCACCGTAACCAGGACGCGATTATGCGTCTGCTGGACGAAATGGGCTCGCTCGCCGAAGGTGACCTCACGGTCAAGACGACGGTGTCCGAAGACATCACCGGCGCGATCGCCGACTCGGTAAACTACGCTATCGACGAGCTGCGTTCACTGGTGACCACGATCAACGAGACCTCCGAACAGGTATCGTCGTCGGCCCAGGAAACCCAGACCACCGCCCGCCATCTGGCCGACGCGGCGGAACAACAGGCGCAGCAGATCAGTTCGGCGACCTCGGCGATCAACCAGATCGTGAGCTCGATGGATACGGTGTCGAAGGACTCCGCCGAGTCGGCCGACGTGGCCGAACGCTCGGTGAAAATTGCTTCGCACGGCGCCGAAGTGGTGCGCGAGACCATCTCCGGGATGGACTCGATTCGCGATCAGATCCAGGAAACCTCCAAGCGCATCAAGCGCCTGGGCGAATCCTCGCAGGAGATCGGCTCGATCGTGGAACTGATCAACGACATCGCCGAGCAGACCAACATCCTCGCGCTCAACGCGGCGATCCAGGCGGCCTCGGCCGGTGAGGCGGGTCGCGGTTTCGCGGTCGTGGCGGACGAAGTGCAGCGACTTGCAGAACGTTCCACCAGTGCGACCAAGCGTATCGAAACCTTGGTGCAGACGATTCAGTCCGATACCAACGAAGCGGTGAACTCGATGGAGCAGACCACCGCGGAAGTGGTGGCTGGTGCCCGCAAGGCAGAGGATGCCGGCAGTGCACTGGGTGATATCGAGCGCGTGTCGCACGATCTGTCGGCGCTGATTCAGAACATCTCCAGCGCGGCGCGTCAGCAGTCCGCGGCGGCGACCGACATTTCGCATTCGATGAACGCGATTCAGGAAATTACCTCGCAAACCTCGCAGGGTGCGAGCCAGACCGCCGACTCGATCGGTACTCTGGCCCAGCTGGCGAGTGATTTGCGGCGCTCGGTAGCGCATTTCAAGCTGCCGGGTTGACATCGATCCGGTGGATTTGGCCAAGCTGGCATCGACAATTTGACAGGGGGCAGTCTCGCTGGTTGCGTGATGCGTACGTGATGCGACATTGGGCAACCGTTGAGAGAGGCGCATGAGACTTCAAGATCACATCGATTTCACCACACTGCAGTGGGTCAAGCCGGAACTCGACGAGACGCTGTCGACTGCCCGCGAGGCGCTGGAGTCCTACGTCGAGAATCCGGACGATCGCGACGTCATGCGTTCGTGCACGCGACATCTGCATCAGGTGCATGGCACCTTGCGGATGGTCGAGTTGTACGGCGCAGCGTTGGTGACTGCGGAGATGGAGACCCTCTCCATCGCGCTGCTCGAGGATCACATTCCTTATCGCGAGGAAGCCTACGCCGCGCTGATGCGTGGCCTGATGCAGCTGCCCGACTATCTTGAGCGGTTGTCCAGCGGCCATCGTGATGTGCCGGTGGTGCTGTTGCCGCTGCTGAATGATTTGCGCGCCAGTCGTGAGCAGCCGCCGCTGCCCGAGTCGGCGATGTTCCATCCGAACCTCGATGCGTTCCTGCCGGATCTGGCGCCGGCCGCGATGAGCGCCGCGTATGCCGAATCGCATCGTGGCGAGTTGGTGAATTTGCGTTTGCGCTTCCAGCAGCAATTGCTGAGCTGGTTCCGCGGGCAAGCCGTTCCCCAGCAGCTGGTCGGCATGCGCAAGACCTTGCTGGCGATCACCGCACGTTGCTATCACGTGCACGGCAGGCGCTTGTGGTGGATTGCCGCTGGTGTGCTGGAGGGTCTCGAGCAAGGCATGATCAAGGGTCACGCCAGCGAAGTGCGCCAGTTGATCGGCAAAGTCGATCGCAGCATTCGTCAGCTGATTGAGCATGGCGAAGACAGCCTGCGCGGCAGCGAAGCGGATGAGGTCGCCTGCAAACTGCTCTACATCGTGGCCCAGGCCAAGCAGCGCAGCCCGCAGATGGAATTGCTGCGGCACACCTACGCGCTGGACAGTCTGGTACCTGACGCGGGCGAACTGGAACACGCGCGTGGCTCGATGTCCGGTCACAACCGTGCGCTGCTCGATTCGGTGTCGCGCGCACTGAAGGACGACTTGCTGCGCGTCAAGGAAGCGCTGGATCTGTTCCTGCGTCAGAGCGACGGCGATCCGGCGCAACTGAGCGAGCAGAGCGAAGTACTCGACCGCGTTGGCGACACCCTGGGCATGCTGGCGCTGGCGGTACCGCGCCGGCTGGTCATCGAACAGCGGCGGGTGCTGGACGAGATCGCCAACCGCATGCGCAAGCCCGACGAGGACACCCTGCTCGATGTAGCCGGGGCCCTGCTGTATGTGGAAGCGTCGTTGGACGATCACATCGAGAGCCTGGGTTCCGAGGACGAGTCGGATACCGGCACGACGATGCAGGGGCTACCGCGCAGCGAAGCGCTGGGCGTGGTCACCGCGTTGATGCATGAAGCGATCAACAATACCGGCAAGGTGAAGGACGCGATCGTTGCCTTCGTCGAATCAGGTTGGGAGCACGGCCGCCTGGCTGTCGCGCCGCCACTGATGGAAGAAGTCGCCGGCGCCATGCGCATGCTCTCTTCGCCGCGTTCGGCCGAGCTGGCCGAAGGTGTCGGCCGCTTCATCGGCAATGAATTGCTGGAAGACCGGCGCATTCCCAGCGGCGCACAGATGGATCATCTGGCCGATGCGCTGGCGGCGCTGGAGTACTACCTCGAAGCCGCGCGCGAACATCGTGGCGGGCTGGAACATATTCTCGACGTGGCTGAACACAGCCTTGGGCTGCTGGGCTACTGGCCGTTGCCGGCCGAGCGGATGCTGTCCGAAAGAGTGCTGAGGCCGACGACTGCCACATCCGAGGCCGCCATGACGGCTCACGCTGGCGACGGCATCGAACACGAAGAGCATCCGGAACTTTCCGAAACCGTCAGCCTGCTTCCCGGTAACGATATCGGACACCTGTTTGTCGGCTACAGCGAACCGCACGTTGCACCCGTCCACAACCTGGACGGCTTGCGGCTGACGCAGACGGAATCGACCACGCCACTGGCGCTGCGGGGCGATCTGCCCGGGCATGGGTCGAACGATCAGGATGGCGACTGGGTCGAGGTCGAAGAAGAGGTATTCGAGCAGATGCCGGCACGCGATGCGCTCGCGGCCAACACCAGCTTCAATGCCAACGCCGAAGGTATCGACGATGACATTCGAGAAATCTTCCTGGAGGAAATGCAGGAGGAAATCGACAGTCTGCTTGGGGCCGAGAAGGTCTGGCTGGCCGATCCGACGCAACTGTCGTCATTGGTCAGCATCCGTCGCTCGTTCCACACGCTGAAAGGCTCGGGCAGGCTGGTTGGCGCCGGCGTGCTGGGCGAGTTCGCGTGGAAAGTGGAGGACATGTTCAATCATGTGCTGGACGGCAGCATCCAGCCGGACGATGACGTGCAGGCGCTGCTGCGGCATGCGATCGCCGCGCTGCCCCCATTGCTTGCGGCGCTCAAGGGCGAGGGCATGTCGAGTGCGCCGC
Organism: Rhodanobacter sp.; assembly: GCA_049280175.1. GTDB lineage: Bacteria > Pseudomonadota > Gammaproteobacteria > Xanthomonadales > Rhodanobacteraceae > Rhodanobacter. Next base: position 12,536 of record JBAPPP010000038.1, on the reverse strand, counting down.
TCAGCGCCATCATGCATACCGCCGAGCAGCTGGCTGCCGGTCATCCCGCGCGGGTGGAAGATCACCTGTCGGCGGCCACGGAAACGGTTCGTCGGGTGGTGCGTCATCGCATACCGCGCGTTGGCGCGGCGGCGGACACCATTCCCGAAGCCAGTTTGACCGAGGCCAACTCGGTTGGCGCCGAATACGAACTGGTTGAGCCCGAGCAGGCATTGGCGGGACCGGTGATGCCGCCGGTAGATCCGGTGCTGCTGGAAATCCTGCGCAGCGAAGTTGCGCAATATCTGCAAACGATCCGCGCCGCCATCCAGCGCAGCGGGAACGAGCTGCCGATCGGCGAAGATCTGCTGCGGGCCGTGCACACGCTGCACGGAGCCATCGCCATGGTCGACATCCCCTTGCTGACCCAGCTTTTGTCGCCGCTGGAAGGACTGTTCAAGCGCCTGCGCGCCGCCAATCTGCCGTTGCCGTCCGAAGGCGTGCGCTTGCTCGGTCAGGCGGCTGACCTGGTCGATCATGTGATGGGCCAGTTCGATGTAGCCGAGCCGCAGTTGCCCGACACGGATGCACTCACCGCACAGATTGTCGAAATGCGTGACCGCTACCCCGAATCGCAGGTGGCGCATGTCGTGTTCGAACCGCAGCTGGACGATGCGGCGACGGGCGCGATGGCCATGGCGACGGATCAGCCTGGTGACGAAGAAGCGGCCATGGCCGCTTCGCTGGATGCCAGCATTGCCGATGCCTCTGGTGTGCACGCCGATGAGACGCAAGACGAAGCATCATCGGAAGCGGACGATGCGATAACGGTTCATCCGGACGATGCACATCATGCGGCGGTCGCCGCTGAGCTGTTTGAGGCCTTGGACGCATTCAGTCACGAAGAGGCGGTCAACGAACAAGCCGCCGCAGAGCAACTGGCCATCGAGCATGCAGCGGCCGAGCGAGCCGCGGCCGAGCAAGCAGCAGCGGAACAGGCAGCGATCGAGCAGATGGCTGCCGAGCAGGCCGCTGCTGAGAAAGCTGCTGCGGAACAGGCGGCGGCTGAACATGCTGCCGCAGAGCAAGCCGCAGCGGAGCAGGTCGCAGCTGAACACGCTGCTGCAGAGCAAGCCGCAGCTGAACACGCTGCCGCAGAACAGGCCGCAGCAGAGCAAGCCGCAGCTGAACACGTTGCAGCAGAACAGGCCGCAGCTGAGCAAGCCGCAGCAGAGCAGGCAGCAGTCGAACAAGCCGCAGCTGAACACGCCGCAGCCGAGCAACTTGCAGCTGAACAAGCAGCAACCGAACAAGCCGCTGCCGGCCGCGAGACAGATCAGGTCGAGACCGGCTCGGCGCTGGAGCATGTCCTCACCCAAGGTGGGTCGGGCCATATCGACGCCGATCTGCTTGAAGTGTTTATCGACGAGGCACGTGAAATTCTGGATCACGCCGATGGCGTGCTCGCGCAATGGCACGACGATCCGACCGAACTGAAGCATGTGGCCGAGCTGCAGCGCGATCTGCATACGCTCAAGGGCGGCGCGCGAATTGCCGGGCTGATGGGGGTGGGTGATCTGGCCCATGCCATCGAGACCGTGCTCGAAAAGCCCGCTCGCTACGCGACCAAGACCGGTCCGCTGATCGCTGCACTGGAAGCCGCCTTCGATCAGATGCATGCCTTGGTACAGCATGTGTCGCAAGGCGAGACAACCGAATATCCGCAGGCCACGATCGATCGCCTGCTCGCACTGGCTGGTGAAACAACCCTGGCTGACGATGAGGCATTGGCCGCCGTTGCCATGCCAGCCCTCAAGCTGGTGCGCACGACGCCGCAGCCTGTGGTGCCGAGTACGTCGACGCTCGACCTGCCCGAACTGTTGCCTGAGATGGAGGAGGAAGTCCGTTCCTCGCAGGAGCAGATCCGTGTTCGCGCCGACCTGCTCGATAACCTGGTCAACCATGCCGGCGAAGTGGCGATCTATCGTTCGCGACTGGAGCAGCAGGTCGCCGGCTATCGCTTCAACCTGGTGGAACTCGAGCAGACCGTGGCACGTTTGCGCAGCCAGCTGCGCATGCTGGAAATCGAGACCGAAGCACAGATCATCGCGCGCTTCCAGCGTGAGCATCGCGAAGCGGGCCTGACGGCGTTCGATCCGCTCGAGCTCGATCGTTACTCGCAGCTGCAGCAGTATTCGCGTGCACTGGCCGAGTCGGTTTCGGATCTGGTGTCCATCCAGAACATGCTCGATGAGCTCACCCGACAGGCCGAAACGCTGCTGATCCAGCAGTCACGCGTCAGTACGGAATTGCAGGACGGCCTGCTGCGCACGCGCATGCTGCCGTTCGACACGATGGTTCCCAATCTGCGCCGCACGCTGCGCCAGGCGGCGCAGGAACAAGGCAAGCACGCTCAGTTGTATGTGGACGGTGCGCACGGCGAAATGGATCGCAACCTGCTCGACCGCATCAAGGCACCATTCGAGCACATGCTGCGCAACGCAATTGCGCATGGCATCGAAACCCCGGCCGAACGCCGCAAGGCAGGCAAGCCGGCCGAAGGCTCGGTGCATATCCAGGTCGCACGCGAAGCTACCGAGGTGGTGATTCGGGTCAGCGATGACGGCCGCGGGCTGGATCGCGAGGCGATCCGCAAGCGCGGCATCGAGCGCGGACTGCTGCGTGCCAATATCAAGCCGACCGATAACCAGCTGCTTTCGTTGATCACCCAGCCGGGCTTCTCCACCGCCAGCAAGATCACTCAGCTGGCAGGTCGCGGCGTCGGCATGGACGTGGTGGCGAACGAGATCAAGCAGCTTGGTGGTTCGCTCTCGATCGAGTCCGAAGCGAACAAGGGCAGCGTCTTCGTGCTGCGCCTGCCGTTTACGCTCGCGGTGACCCAGGCGATCCTGGTGCGCATCGGCGAGGCTACGTTTGCCATTCCGATGACGTCGGTGCAAGGCGTGGCTCGGGTCGACCAAGACGATCTTGCCGCGCGGCTGGCCGAGGACGAACCTTCGTTCCAGTACGGCAATGAACAGTACGGCATCCATGATCTCGCCGAGCTGCTGGGTCTGCCGCCAGGCCTGCCGGCCGAAGGCGAGCAGCAGCCGTTGCTGCTGACCCGCGCCGGTGATCTGCGCGCGGCCATTCGCATCGACGCGGTACTCGGCTCACGCGAAATCGTGGTCAAGTCGGTCGGTCCGCAGATCAGCTCAGTGCCCGGTCTGCTTGGCGCGACCATCATGGGTGATGGTTCGGTGCTGATCATTCTGGATCTGGCGCCACTGGTTCGCCATGGCATCACCCGTCGCCTGCAGCGTCTGTCGGATGGCCTCAGCGCGGTACAGGCGCCGATCATCGAAGAGACGCGGGTGCGGCCGCTGGTGATGGTGGTCGACGATTCGATCACCATGCGCAAAGTCACCGGCCGTGTGCTGGAGCGTCACGAATACGAAGTCAGCACGGCCAAAGACGGTGTCGATGCGGTGGAGAAATTGCACGAGCGCGTGCCGGATCTGATGCTGCTGGACATCGAGATGCCGCGCATGGACGGCTACGAGCTGGCGACCCACATGAAAGCCGATCCACGACTGCGCAATGTGCCGATCATCATGATCACCTCGCGCAGCGGTGATAAACATCGGCAGCGGGCATTCGACCTTGGCGTCGACCGCTACCTCGGCAAGCCCTATCAGGAGGCCGAGTTGCTGGCGCAGATCAGTGAAGTACTAGAGCAGCGTGCGTTGGAGCCGAGTCATGATTGAAGCGGCACCTGCCGTTGCCTTGTTGTTTGACGACACCGAACTGGGCGGCCAACTGCGCGAGGCGCTGCACGAGCGCGGTGCGCGAATTGTCCACGAGGGTGGCGTGTCGAGTCTCAGCCGCGAGCTGCTGCAGCAATCGGGCGCTGAAGTCGTCGTGGTCAATCTGGACAATGCTGCCGACGATGCTCTCGATCAACTGTACGAAGTGATCGACGGCGACCAACGTCCGCGGATTGTGTTCAACGATGCGCAGGCCAGTCGAGCGCTGGTCGGATGGGATCGCGCACGTTGGGCCCGCCACCTGGCAGTGAAGGTGCTGGCGGCCGGCGACGTCGACCCGCCACGCCCTGAAAACGCACGCCGCATCGAGGCGCAGCCCACTGCATCGATTGAAGCGCTTCCCGTCGAAGCTGCTCCAGTGGAAGCTCCGGCGCAGGCAGCTCCCGTGGAAATCAGTGCCGCGGTCGTGCCGGTGGCTGCGGTGCTGATCGCGGAACCTACGATGGCCGAAGTGTCTTCGTTGCCGGAGCCGGATCTGCCGGTGCACGAATACGCTGATGAGGGCGAGCAAACGGTCACTGAGGAATCGGAAAGCCTGGCGGCGGAACTGGAAGCTTTGCTGGCTTCCGACGAATTGCCCGCTGGCGAGGAAGACGACACCGGGCCTGGTCTGCGTTACGCCCATGACGAGGAGTTGCCACCGTTGCACGACGGCAATTTCGGCGTGCCTGCAGCAGTGTCCGCCGATCATTCACTGGATGGCCTTGACCGCCTCGATGGCTTCGACGAGAGCACACCGTCAGCTGTCGACGACCTGGTTGAAAAGCCGTCCAGCGCGCCGTCGCGTGTGTTCCAGCTCGATCATTTGCAGCTGTCCCCCATGGACGATGCAGAGGTTGCGACGATCGCTGCTGTGGCGGTGGCGCATATCCCGAGCGATAGCATGGCATCGGCCGCCCGGGCACACGACGAGTGGTCGCTGCTGGATGACGAAACTCCGCTTGCCGCTTCGACAGAGGTGGTTGCAGAAGAGGCCGGCGCCGCGGCGTTTGGCATCGAGAAATTGAGTGCAGCTGATTTCCTTGCACCTGACGTCGAGCAGACCGCTGCAGGATTCGAGCCGACAATGAGTCTGCAGTTGGTCTCGATGGAGGAGGCAATCGCACCGCAAGCTTATGTCGCCGAGAGCGAGATGCTGCTTGACGATCTCAGCGGAGCCTTGAGCCGGATCGTGGTGTTGGGTGCGGCAATCGACAGCACGGAATCCGTCTGTGCCTTTCTGGGTGCGCTGCCGGCCACCACGCGGTTGACCTTGCTGCATACCCAGCATCTGGGCGGGAAGTCGGCGCAGGCGCTGGTGGAAGCGCTGGCAGAGCGCTGCACGTTGCCAGTGCGGCTGGCTGAGCACGGTGGTCGTGCGGGCGTCGGCGAGATACTGGTCGTGCCGACGGGACAGCAGGTGCGTCTGCATCGCAATGGCACCATCGAACTTGCGCCTGGCGACACAGGCGCAACGCAGGCTCCGTCAATCGATGACAGCCTTACCATGGCAGCCAATATATTTGGTCGCGATGCATTGGCCATCGTGTTCGCCGGGCGGTCCACCGATGCGGTTGCTGGTTCACAGGCGATCCACGACCGTGGCGGCCAGGTATGGGTAGAGTCATCGTCCGAAACGTATTCTGCCGACATGGTCAGCGGATTGTTCGCCGAACGATTGGTCAGTTTTTCCGGCACGCCGCATGAGTTGGCGGCGCGCCTGATCGAGGTGTATCCATGAGTGATCCGCTGCCGCGTGAAATCCGCTGCGTACTGGTGCCGGTGGGCAATCTGCGTCTGCTGTTGCCAAATGCCACCGTCGCCGAAGTCATCACCCAGACCAAGCCTGAACCGGTCGACGATGCCCCGGAGTGGCTGCTGGGTCGCATCGCCTGGCGTGGTTGGCGCGTGCCGCTGGTGTCGTTCACCAAGCTGGCGGGAACCGAAGAAGGCGATGCCGACTTGAGCGTTCGCGTGGCGGTGCTCAAGGCGCTCGGCGGCAACCCGAAGTTGCCCTTCATCGCCGTCGTGACGCAGGGCTTCCCGCGCCTGATCACGTTGAATGCCGAGTTGATCATTCCCACCCATGACGGCAGCGAGCTGCCACCGGGCTTGCGTGCGAAGGTACTGGTGCGCGACGACGTCGCGATGATTCCCGATCTGGAATGGATCGAAACCGAGCTGCTCAGCTTGCTCGGTGCCGATTTGACGGAATCACCCGAACCGGCAGAGCCCGCCGGAAACACGGGCTGAATTCGGCACAGGGAGCCGCGGCGACTTAGCCGTCGCCATGCAGTGCCTGTAGCGCCGCAAGTGCGGCCAACCCGGCGGTTTCCGTGCGCAGGATGCGCGGGCCCAGTCGAAGTCCGTCGAAACCTGCGGCCGTCAGCGCGCGGATATCGCGTTCGCCCAAGCCACCTTCCGGGCCCACTACCAGCACGCCGCCGGCAGCTGCGAAGCGCACGTCGCGCGATGACCGAGTGGCTTCCGGCAGCAATGCCAGACGCAACGCGCCATCTTCGACGAGACCGTCCAGCCACTGCGGCAACGGTAGCGCCGGGCTTATCTCCGGCACCCGCGCGCGGCCACTCTGTTCGGCCGCACTGGCTGCCACCGCGCGCCAGTGCAGCAGTCGTTTTTCCGCTCGGCCTGCATCCAGCTTCACCTCCGATCGTTCGGTCAGCAGCGGCACGATGCGCACGACGCCCAGTTCGGTGGCCTTTTGCACGATCAGATCCATCTTCTCGCCGCGCGCCACACCTTGCGCCAGGGTCAGCGACAGCGGCGATTCGTTGTGCAACGCATGCTTCGCTTCCACCCGCACGATGACCTCGCGTTTGCCAAGCGCAAGGATGATCGAGGGATAGTCGCAGCCGTCACCGTTGAACAGGGTCAGCGGGTCGCCGGCAACCAACCGCAGGACACGTGCGGCATGCTCGCTCGCCTGCGCCGGCAGTGGCAATTCGGCGCCAACCGCAAGCGGCTGGTCAACATGGATCCGGATGTTTCGCATGAAGCACTTGATTGGGCAAAAAAACCAAGCTTAGCCGAGCTGTACTTGCCCGACGATATTCATTTACGGGCGGAAAGCTGAATCCCAGCGAGATGGCTTGGCGCCATGCATTGCCTGACGCAAACACCGGGTGCAACATGGAGTGGCCAGACACCGCTACAACCGAGGTAATTCGCCATGTCCAAACTATCGATCCTCACGCTCGCGCTGATCACCGGTCTGGGGATCAATGCGATAGCCTTCGCCCAAAGCCCGGCGCCAACGACCAGCGGCCAGACCAGCCAGGATAGTCAGAAGGCCCCTGACCACGTGCCGAAGCCCGGTGACCGCAACTGTATCCATGACACCGGCAGTCTGATTCCGGCGAAGAAGGGCGAGTGCTTGCCGGTCCCTGGTCGCAGCTACAGCGGAGACGAGCTGCGCGGTCAGGGTACCAATGGCAACAATGCGCGCGCATTGCAGATGCTCGACCCCAGCGTAAGCGTTGGGCACTGAGAGCTGCGACCGCCCCCTGCCGCCTGTGCGGCAGCGGGACGGTCAATCCGGAAGGCTCAATTTCTTACGGCATGTTCGATACCGGCGATCGCCGTATCGACCAGTAGATCGATTTCCTGCTCGGTCACCACGTACGGCGGCATGAAATACACCACGTCGCCGAGCGGTCGCAGCAACACGCCGTGTTGCAATCCATGCAGATAGACACGCAGGCCGCGTCGTTCGGTGGCTGGGAACGGCCAGCGGCTAGGCTTGTCCGCGACCAGTTCGATCGCCGCAATCATGCCTGTCTGACGCACGTCGGCAACGTTTGGATGTCCGCGTAGCGGCGCCAGCCGTTTAGCCAGATGCGCTGCAAGGACCCGATTGCGATCGAGTACCGGCTCATCGCGAAAGATCGCCAGTGTTTCCAGTGCGACGCGGCAGGCCAGCGGGTTCCCGGTATAGCTGTGCGAATGCAGGAATGCCTTGCCGGCGTTGTATTCCGCGTAGAACGCCTGATAGATGCCCTCCGTCGTGAGCACAGCCGACAGCGGCAGGAAGCCCCCGGTGAGTCCTTTGGACAGGCACATGAAGTCAGGGCTCACCCCAGCCTGTTCGCACGCAAACAGCGTGCCGGTGCGGCCGAAACCCACCGCGATCTCGTCGGCGATGAAATGCACATCGAACTCGTCGCACAACGCCCGCAAGCCGGTCAGGTAACTGGGGTGATACATGCGCATGCTGCCGGCGCAGTGCACTAGCGGCTCGACGATCACCGCGCAGATTTCGTGAGCCTGGCGCTCCAGCAGAGTGCGCAGTTCGCCGAGCCGACGGGTGGCAATCTGTTCGGGCGATTCACCGGGTTCGCCTTCGTAAGTGTCAGCCGAGGGCGTCAGGAACGGCGTCAGCAGCAGCGGCGCATAAGTCTTCCGGTACAGCGCCACGTCACTTACCGATAGCGCACCCAGCGTTTCGCCGTGGTAGCTGCCGGTGAGCGCGATGAAGCGGGTCCTCTCGCTGTGGCCTTGGTTGAGCCAGTAGTGGAAGCTCATTTTCAACGCCACTTCGACCGCCGCCGAACCGTTGTCGGCGAGGAACACGCGATCGAGTCCCGCCGGCGTGATGCGAACGAGTTCCTCCGCCAGCTCGATAGCGGGCTCGTGCGTGAAGCCGGCAAAGATCACATGCTCCAGTGTCTGCGCCTGCATGGCCAATGCCGCCGCAATGCGCGGATTGGCGTGGCCAAACAGGTTGGTCCACCATGAGCTGATGCCATCGAGATAGCGACGCCCATCGGCATCGATTAGCCACGCGCCATCGCCACGGACGATCGGCACCATGGGCACCGTTTCGTGATCATGCATCTGCGTGCACGGATGCCACAGGTGTTTCAAGTCGCGTCTGGCGAGCGTTGCGTTGGTGTTTGTGGGATCGGTCATCCAGCTATCATCGTTGCTGCGCCATGAACGCTCAAGTCCATTCAAGGACTTGAGACGCTCAGTCCCATCCCTCGACGATGACACGCCCAAGTCCATTCATGGAAAATGGACGCTCACGTCCAGCCATGGACAGCTCGGGAATCGACGTTTGAAATATCTGCGGAAAAGCCTGGCTGGGCTGGGCGTAGTGATCCTGGTTGCGGGCTTGCTGGCGTGGTTCCTGCCAGCAAGCTGGGCGCTGCCGTGGATCGAGCCACAGCTGCATGGGCTGCGCCTGCAACAGGTGCAGGGCCAGCTATGGGATGGCCGGGCTGGGCAGGTGCTGAACCCCCAGGGGAGTCCCGTGGGCCAACTTCAATGGCGGCTGTCGCGGCGCGCACTGCTCGGGCAAGTGCAACTTCAGCTCGACTTCCAGGGGCCGCACCTGACCTTCTCCGGCGCGATGCAACGGCTGCCGGACAACCAGGTCCAATGGCGCGGCGTGAGCGTGCATGCCGAACTGGCTGCACTGCTTCCACGCGTCGCATTACCGCAAGGCCAGCCACTTGGCGAGCTGCAGTTGATGGTCGATCAAGCGGTGCTACAAGGCGGCTGGCCGTTGCAAATGGACGGCCGTGCGCAATGGCTGCATGCAGTCATGCGCACGCGTAGCGGCGATGTGGCCCTGGGCGATCTGCAGTGGCAGGCGCATGCACAAGGTGGCGTGATCGAGGTGCAGCTGCATGATGACGGTCGCGGCCCGCTGCACGCCGATGGCCAGCTGCAGTTGAGTCCGCTGGGCTGGCGACTGGACGTGAAGCTGCGCGCCCGACAGACTGACCCTGCACTACGCCATTGGCTGGCCGGGCTGGGACAGTCGGGTGCCGATGGTGTCGTGCATATTCAACGCAGCGGTGGTCTGGGCGACAGCTTGCCGATGCCAGTCGCAAACCAGGACAAGCAAAGACCATGAACTCTGACATCACCGTACTGGCTCTGGCAGCCGCACGCGAAGCGGCCGCCGCGGCCGCCGAGGTAATCCGTCACTATTGGCGGCGTGGCGTCGAGGTAGAGTTGAAAGCGGATGCGACACCGGTGACGATTGCCGATCGCGAGGCCGAGCGAGCGATCCGGCAGATCCTGCAGGCGGCGTTGCCGCAGGCGGCGATCCATGGCGAGGAGTTCGGCCTCGAGGGTGAGCGAGGAGGGTTGTTGTGGCTAGTCGATCCGCTCGACGGCACCAAGAGTTTCGTGCGCCGCACGCCGTTTTTTTCAACCCAGATCGCGCTGATGGACGGCGATGAGCTGGTGCTCGGCGTATCCAGTGCACCCATCTACGGCGAGACGATGTGGGCCAGCGCCGGCGGTGGTGCGTGGCTCGATGGCGAGCGCGTGCAGGTGGCCGATACCGCGCTGATCGGCGAGGCATCGATTTCCAGCGGCAACATCAAGACGCTCACCACCGATAGCCGCTGGGATGCGTTTGGTGCGCTGATCCGCGACAGCAACCGGATCCGTGGCTATGGCGATTTCTGTCACTACCACCTGCTGGCACGCGGCAGCCTGGATCTGGTGATCGAGTCGGACGTGAACATTCTCGACATCGCTGCGCTGGTCGTGATCGTGCGCGAGGCGGGTGGCGTGTTCACCGAACTCGATGGGACGCCGGTCACGCTCGAGACCCGCAGCGTGCTGGCCGGCACACCCGCCATTCACCGGCAGGCGTTGCAGCGTCTGCGTGCAGGCAGCTGACGCGTTAGAATGCCCCGATGCGCAAACCACCCATCATCCATGCCACGCGGGACGTCGCCAACAGCCACTTCCTGCATGTCGAGCAGCTCGATCTGGAATTTTCCAATGGCGAGCGGCGCACCTATGAGCGGTTGAAAGGTGGCGGCTTGGGTGCAGTGATCATCGTGCCGATGCTGGACGATGAAACCGTGCTGCTGGTGCGCGAATACGGTGCCGGCGTCGGCCGCTATGAACTCGGCTTGCCCAAGGGCCGGCTAGACCAGGACGAGACTGCCGAGCAGGGCGCCGAGCGGGAGTTGAAGGAGGAGATCGGCTACGGTGCGCGCCGGTTGAAGATCCTGCACAACCTGTCGTTGTCGCCCTCGTACATGACCCATATGGCGCATGTGGTGCTGGCGCAGGATCTGTATCCGGAACGACTGATCGGCGATGAGCCGGAGGAGCTCGACGTGGTGCCATGGAAGATGTCTGAACTGCATACCCTGCTCGGTCGCGATGACGTAACCGAAGGACGCTCGATTGCTGCGCTGTTCATGGCCCGCGAATATCTCGCTGGGCGATTTCTGCGCACATGAGCGCGCCGATGAGTAGCGCGCCCGCCTTTGCGCAGCAGATCGGCGACATTGCACGTGCCGCTGGCGAAGCGATCCTGTCGATCTATCACAGCGATTTCGCCGTGGAGACGAAGGCAGATGCTTCGCCGCTCACAGCTGCCGATCTGGCTGCCCAGCAGGTCATCATGACGGGCCTGGCCGCCCTCGACCCGGTGCTGCCGGTGTTGTCGGAAGAGGCCAAGACACTGGCATGGTCCGAGCGCCAGCACTGGTCACGCTACTGGCTGGTGGACCCACTCGATGGCACTCGCGAGTTCGTCAAGCGCAACGGCGAGTTCACCGTGAACATTGCGCTGATCGAGAATCGCCAAACCGTGCTCGGCGTCGTGCTGGCACCGGTCACGGGTGAGTTGTATGTCGCCGCGCAGGGTCAGGGCGCGTGGTTGCAGACGCAAGTCGGCGGGCAGTGGCAGCGCATCAGTACGCGCACATTGGCACAGCCTCCGGTGATGGCCGGCAGCCGTTCACACGGCAATCTGCAGGATTCCATGTTGCAGGCGCTGCTCGGTCCGGATCATCAGCTCGTGTCACTCGGCTCGTCGCTGAAGTTCTGCCTGATCGCGCGCGGCGCCGCGGACGTCTATTTGCGTCTCGGCCTCACCAGCGAATGGGATACCGCTGCCGCCCAATGCGTGCTGCAGGAAGCCGGCGGCGCGGTGCTCGATCTGCAGGGGCGGCCGTTCAGTTATAACCGTGGCGAATCGTTGCTCAATCCGGAGTTCATCGCTGTGGGTGACACGACTGTTGATTGGGCGGCGCGATTGCGGGTGGCTACGCAGAGCTGATTTTGAAGGTCGGCGTTGATTAAGGGTGATGTTGATCAATTGCTGATTTCGGTGAAGGGTGCCGCCAGATTGGACCCTCATCCCGGCCTTCTCCCCTGCGGGGAGAAGGTGATCTCGTACTGATGGGATTCTGTGCTGCATGACTGAGGCAACCAAGTACAACCTCGACGATCTGCTCGCGATCATGGCGCGGTTGCGTGACCCGCAGCACGGTTGTCCGTGGGACGTGCAGCAGGATTTTGCCTCGATTGCGCCGTATACCATCGAGGAAGCGTACGAGGTCGCCGACGCCATCGATCGCCAGGATTGGGGCGACCTGCGTGATGAGCTGGGCGATCTGCTGCTGCAGGTAGTGTTTCACTCGCAGATGGCGCAGGAAGCGGGGCTGTTCGATTTTGCCGACGTGGCTCACGCAATCAGCAGCAAGATGCGTCGTCGCCATCCGCATGTGTTTGCCGACGTGCGCTATGCTGATGCGGAGGCACAGAAGCAGGCCTGGGAAGACATCAAGACGGCCGAGCGCGAGGGCAAGGGCGAGCCTGCTGATGACAGTGCGCTGGCGGGCGTCTCATCGGGCCTGCCGGAATGGAAGCGCGCACTGAAGCTGCAGCAGCGCGCGGCCAGCGTGGGGTTCGACTGGCCCGATCCGCAACCCGTGCTGGCCAAGCTGGCCGAGGAAGTAGAAGAGGTAC
>JBAPPP010000037.1:0-1990 GCA_049280175.1 Rhodanobacter sp. | reverse complement strand
CACTTTCCTGGCCGCGTCCAGAGGATCCACCCGTGTCGTCATGGCGGGTCAGATAGCTGGTTCCCTGGCACTGATCATTTTCGCTCTGGGTTGTGCCGTGCTCATGCTGTCCCTGCCGCGCCCCTGGATTGGCGTATTGGGAATCTTCCCCCTCGGCATCGGGCTCACCAAGCTTTTTAAGCGCTGGCTTCCCGCTGACGTCGATGACTCGACGCCAGCGGGAAGCCCCGACAGGAGGCCCATCTCCGCATGGATGGTTGCGATCGTCGCCATAAGCAACGGATCTGACAACATCGCGGTTTACACGTCTCTCTACGCGGGCCGGCCCGCATCTGACGACGTGGTCATCACCCTGAGCCTGGTCGGCATGATTGGCGTCATGTGCTTCGTCGCCAACTGTCTGGTTTCGCACCCTTTCGCTGGACGTCGCATGAAGCACTACGGCGAGGTCGTGCTCCCCTGGGTGTTGATCGCGATCGGTATCTCCGTGCTGCAGCAGAGCGGCACGCTTCAATACGTCGGGCTCTGAACACCACACGCATCGCCTTGCACAGCGGCGCAAGCCTGATGGTTCGTGGCGGTGCCAGCTCATCGCGCCCATGCGCGACCTGCTGCGTTGTTCACCGCGACGCTTCAGAGCCCGAACGGCCACCGCACGTCTTGACGCGCCGGAGGAGAAGTTCACGCTCACGCGCATTTTGGGTGAGTGAAACGGCACGTGTGAACTCCGCGCGGGCCTCGTCGAATCGCTCGAGTCTGGCGAGCAGGTCGCCACGCACGGTCGGTAGCAGATGATAATTGGCCAGCGCCGGTTCGGCCCTCAGCGCATCGACCATTTCCAGTCCTGCCTCGGGACCGAAAGCCATGGCAACGGCGACCGCACGATTGAGCTCCACGATGGGCGAAGGCGCAACCTGCGCGAGCGTGCCATACAGTGTTGCGATGCGCTCCCAGTCAGTGTCCTCCGCCGCCAGCGCGCTCGCATGACACGCAGCGATCGCCGCCTGCAGAGTGTACGGACCCAGCGCGCCGCCGAGTTTTTCTGCATGATCGATCGCCACGAATCCACGACGGATCAGCAGCCGATCCCAATGCGCACGATTCTGGTCCAGCAGCAGGATCGGTTCGCCCGACGAACTCACGCGCGACCGCGACCGCGATGCCTGGATCTCCATCAAGGCGACGAGGCCGTGCACCTCGGACTCTCGGGGCATCAGACCCACCAGCACGCGTCCCAGACGCAACGCCTCCTCGCATAACGCCGGACGCATCCAGTCGTCGCCGGCAGTCGCCGAGTAACCTTCGTTGAAGACGAGGTAGATGACACCGAGTACCGACGAAAGACGCGCCGCGAGCTCATCAGCACGCGGCACCTCGAAGGGAATCTCGGCCTTGGCGAGCGTCCGCTTGGCACGGACGATGCGCTGGGCAATCGTCGATGCCGGCAGCAGGAATGCCCGGGCGATCTCCTCCGTAGTCAGGCCACCGAGCAGTCGCAGTGTGAGCGCCACGCGCGCCTCGACCGGCAACACGGGATGGCAGGCGGTAAACATCAGCCGCAGCAGATCGTCACCAATGGGATCGTCCAGAGCGGCTTCGATCTTCAGCCCGGCCTGTTCCTGCTCGGCCTCCAGCTCGTGCATCAGCTCGACGTGCTTGCGCTCGAGCAACTTGCTTCGACGCAGGCGGTCAATCGCGCGACGCTTCGCGGTGGTCATCAGCCACGCACCCGGATTGTCCGGCACACCGGATTGCGGCCACTGTTCCAGCGCGATGACCAGCGCATCCTGCGCCAGTTCCTCGGCCAGACCGACGTCGCGGACCATGCGTGCAAGGCCGGCAATAAGCCTGGCCGATTCGATCCGCCAGACGGCATCGATGGTGCGGTGAGTATCGGTCGCTGTCATGTCGACCGATCACATCACCTGAACCTCGTCGGTGCAAGGGCCACAACGGCGCTACCTTCTCTGCTTACGCGGGAGAGCTGGGG
>JBAPPP010000036.1:0-2418 GCA_049280175.1 Rhodanobacter sp. | reverse complement strand
AGCGTGGTCAGATAGATACGCACATACAAACGACGAATCACAATGACGCCTCGTCGTCCTGCACACGGGTGAACAGATAGCCGACGCCGCGCAGCGTGAGGATCCGCTTGGGCTGCTTGGGCTGATCCTCGATCGCGGCGCGGATATTGGAAATATGCACGTCGATGGTGCGGTCAAACGCATCCATCGCGCGACCCGCCACACAATCGAGCAACTGGTTTCGACTGACCACGCGACCAGCGCGTTCAGCCAGTGCCAGCAGGATGTCAAACTGGTAACCCGTGAGGGTGCGGCACTGCCCATCCAACCGAACCTGGCGCGCTTCCCGATCGATCTCCAATCGACCGAAGCGCAGGATCGGGTTGACCAGTGCCATGCCGCGGCGCAAAACCGTGCGCAGCCTGGCAAGCAGTTCGCGTGGATCGAACGGCTTGGGCAAGTAGTCGTCTGCGCCCAATTCAAGGCCGACCACACGATCGCTGGCCTCGCCCCGCGCAGTGAGCATGATGACCGGAACGCCACTGGATTCGCGCAGCTGGGTACAGACGTCCAGGCCATTCGCATCGGGCAACATCAGGTCGAGGATGATCGCATCAGCAGGCGCCCGCCGCTGTTCGGCCAAGCCGTCGCTGGCGGTATGCCGGGAGGTCACCTGGTAGCCGCTTTGGGAAAGATACTGTTCCAGCATCCCGCACAGGCGCTCGTCGTCGTCGATGATCAGGATGCGTTGGGACACCGGTCGGCTCACTTGTTGGCGAATGCAGCTGCCTCCACTGCATGAGGGCAGCTGCGGATCATAGGGCGAGGCATTACATGGCGTGATGATGCGCCATGTGCGAGTCCATCATCTGGTCGATCTCCGCGCCTAGTTTTACACGCTGCGTGGGCGTCAGCACCCGGGCAATCGCGACCGCGGTGTCCGACAGGCCGCGACTGGCGGCCAGCGCCAGACGATCCTGTTCGGCCCGCAGCGTTGCAACAGCCGATTCGTCGATCGGATTGGCGGTGAGCAGAGTCTTCAAGCGACTGACGGATGCGTGGTAGTCCCGCATGTCGGCATGCTCGGTAGTCATAGTCTGCTTCATGATGGCCTGTATCTGCTGCTTCTGCGCATCACTGGCACCGACCTCGGTCAGCACCTTGTCGAAGTGCGCGTGCATCTCTTCCTGCGAATGCGCGCCACCATGCATATGCTGGAAAAAGGAGTCGTTGGCGTCGGTAGCGGAATTCGTGGTGGTTGCACGCGCAGACGGTACCGCGGTCAGATACACCGCCGTCGTACCCACGGCGATCGCGGCGGTCAGCGCGAAGCTGCGCAGCACTATCGCTTTCCAGTTCGGGTCATGGGATGAAGTTGCGGTCAACGCCGCATTTGTCGTGTTTTTCATAACTGCCACCTGCATGGGAAGTGTGGGGAATGCCGCGTAAGTGATGCGCGGACAAGTACATCGTGGCGTGCGCGCATTCAGGCCTGACAAGCGCCATGTAAAGTTTTATTTAGAAGCAGGGTTCCGTTGCCGCTCGGCCCATAGAGATCCCAAGCAGCGCTTGCAAATCTTTACCTGACCAAGACATTCCCCAAAGACGCGGTCGCTAGCGTGTCGGCCAGCATGACGACACCCGGCATGCACAACCGCAGAGGAATGACAGCGATGCTCCAGGATGCCGCAAACCCCACCCTCCTATCCACGCAAAACACCCAGACCGCAGGCATCTTGATAGCTGCCGCCACCGTGATCTCGACGATCTTCGTCGCGCTCGATCACAGCGGCGGCGGCAGCAATCCGTTGGAGATTCTGCAGGGCGTCGCCAGGCTGCAGCTATTGAAAGAGGTCGTGCATGGCGTGGCGATTGCCAGCGTGTGCGCTTTCGCTTTTGGCTATGCGACGTTGGCCCGACGATTGGGGTTGCATCGACCGCTGGTGCTGCTGGGTCTGTCAACTTACCTGATCGGTTGCGTCGCCATGGTCGGAGCAACGATCACTGATGGCTTCATCACCACGCATATTGCCGTGGATGCGATCAGCGCCACTCCCGAACGCGTAGCCTTCGCCTACAACCTGATTCGCTACGCCGGCGTGGCGCTCAACGACATGGCAAAGCTGGGCTGGATACTGCAGGCCGTCGGCACGCTGGCCTGGTCGATCATCCTTGTCCGAGAAGGCGGATTCCACCGAGTGGCTGGCGTCATCGGCATGCTGTCGAGTGCGCTGGTCGTCGCCCTGATCTTCGGTTCGGCAACGAACATGAGCATGACCTCTCTACTCAGCGTGCTGCTGGCGCAACTGATCTGGAATTTCGCGGCAGCCGTGCTGCTCCTGCGCGCCCCGATCAGCGTCAATCCTGCTCCGTAGCAGTTACTAGGCCGATGTAAGAGCGTTGGCGGCGCGCCATGAGAAAAGTCCCGCTGTGAGCGGG
>JBAPPP010000035.1:0-1958 GCA_049280175.1 Rhodanobacter sp. | reverse complement strand
ACGGCGGTTTCAACCGGTCGATGCAACACACTGAAGACTGCGCAGGCAGCAGGAGTGTTGCATATGAGGCGTCGGACGAGAATCCACTATACGGACAGCCAGAAATCCCAGATGTGGGATCGCTGGCAGCGGGGCGAATCCCTTCAGAAGATTGCGCGGCTGTTCGACCGCCATCATTCGGCGGTTCGCGGCATTCTTTTGGTCTCCGGCGGCATCCGTCCGCCTGTGCGTCACCGCTCACCACGGTCTCTGACGTTGGCCGAACGAGAGGTCATTTCGCGCGGGTTGGTCATCGGGTATTCGATCCGTGCCATGGCCCTGTCGCTGAGGCGAGCGCCATCGACCATCAGCCGCGAGATCGCACGTAACGGCGGGTCGGAAACCTATCGCGCCAGTCAGGCCGACGAGGCGGCCTGGACTAGGGCTCGACGCCCCAAGCTGTGTAAGCTGGTGATGCATCGGGCCTTGGCTCGATGGGTGGCGGAGAAGCTGCGGCACCATTGGGCGCCGCAGCAGATTGCCGGATGGCTGAGGCATTGCAATCCCGACGATACGAGCTGTCAGGTGTCCCACGAAACGATCTACCGCACGCTCTACATCCAGTCCCGCGGCGCCCTGAAGAAGGAACTGCTCGCGCACCTGCGGCGTACGCGCACGATGCGCCGTTCGCGCCATCACACGCAAAAGACTGACGATCACGGAAGGATCACCGGCACGGTATCCATCAGTGAGCGCCCCGCTTCGGTGGAAGATCGCGCCGTACCGGGCCACTGGGAAGGTGATCTATTATTTGGCGACAAGAACAGCCAGATCGCCACCCTGGTCGAACGGCAGACGCGCTACGTGATGCTGGTCAAGGTCACGCGGCGAGACACCGTGACGGTGATCGATGCCTTGATCAAGCACGCGCATAAATTGCCTCGGGAGCTCTATAAATCGCTGACCTGGGATCGAGGATCGGAGATGGCTGGGCATCGCCGCTTTACCTTGGCCACCGACGTCCAAGTTTACTTCTGTGATCCGTACCATCCTTGGCAGCGCGGCTCGAACGAGAATACCAATGGGCTGCTAAGGCAGTATTTTCCGAAGGGCGTTGATCTATCGGGCGTCACCCAAGCGAAGCTCAACGCCGTAGCGAGAGAGTTGAACGAACGACCCAGACAAACGTTAGGCTTCGAAACACCGGCCGAACGATTTCAACAAGCTGTTGCGTTGACCGGTTGAAACCGCCACCCGAAGCGGACACGTTGCATCAACCAGCCTTCAAGAAAACTTTGGTCATTCATTGGGTTAACTGGAAGCCGATTGACGAACGGCAGCTAAGTCAAAGGGGAAAGAATGAAAGCTTTTGTCCTAACCCTGGTCGTTTTGGCCAGCACAGCCTGTGCGGTATTTACTGCAAAAGGCCAGCAAAGTCCTGCTGTCTCGAATGTTATTGAGTGTGCACCTGAAGTGAGCGCGAAGCAGTGCAAGGTCGCTCAAATTGACGCGATGCTTGAGAAGCTGGATCAAGC
This sequence comes from Rhodanobacter sp., assembly GCA_049280175.1. Taxonomy (GTDB): domain Bacteria; phylum Pseudomonadota; class Gammaproteobacteria; order Xanthomonadales; family Rhodanobacteraceae; genus Rhodanobacter. The sequence continues at coordinate 444 of JBAPPP010000035.1, read as the reverse complement.
TTCCCTAGACCTCAGCGCAGCAAGAGCTAGAGCTGATTTGGCATATTCTTACGCGTCGGCTATTCAAAAGGCCGTATCGAAGAATTGGCTGCAACCGAATGGAATACCCAACGCTAAGTGCGAAGTTCATGTCATTCAAATGCCTGGTGGCACGGTTGTAAGTGCTACGGCCGATCCCAGCTGCCCCTATAACGAACTTGCGCGCCGCTCGGTTGTGGATGCAGTACTGCGAACCGAGACCCTTCCTTACAAGGGATTCGAGAGCGTGTTCCGACGGAGCATCACTCTTACCTTTGTCCCGTGGTCAAATAACGAGGTTCATACACCCTAGGCATCGTAGGGGTTGCAACCCGGTTAGGGCTGCTTTCGACGGCCAAAGCCGACATCAAGGGACAATCGACGTCCGGCTTTGCGCCGGGTAACATTAAAGAGTTCATAGCTGTC
>JBAPPP010000034.1:0-13587 GCA_049280175.1 Rhodanobacter sp. | reverse complement strand
TCACTCGTCGAAACCGGCCATCGGCCAGGAGATGCGGTGACCGAAGTCACCGCATCCGGCACGCCTATCAGGCTGCCGCGTCCTTGAGCTTCTTCAACGGACGCACTTTCACCTTGACGCTTGCCGGCTTGGCGGCAAACACCTGCTCGAGCTTGGTAAACGGATTGATACCTTTGCGCTTCGGCTTGGCCGGCACGCTGATGGCAGAGATCTTCAACAGACCGGGCAGCATGAACGAGCCCGCACCCTTCTTGTGGAGGGATGCGACGACCGCACCTTCGAGCGCCGCCATCACCGCGCGCACGTCCTTGGCTACCACGCCGCTGGTCTCGGCGAGATGCGCCACCAACCCTGACTTGCTCAGGACTTCCTTGATCGGCTTGTTAGCGACCGGCTTCGCGGCAACCTTCGGAGCTGCCTTTTTCACTACTTTCTTCTGGGTCTTCGCCATACATTTCCCCGCGTACTGGATGGATGATTTGCCGGAATTTTTTGCTCGGCACGCAGAATGTAGGGCAAATTCGCGAAACGGCCAACCAGGCAATCATATTCGTCGATCTGATCTGCACTTTTTTGATGACGGCGGCGACGCATTTATCGCCGCTTTCAGCCCACCTTCGAACTCCGGGCAAGTCACTGCGAGAGGGGTGAACACAGGTACCCCTTGATGAGGCTCGTGACGTTTTTTGCTGACTTACGTGATGCCGGGACGGTTTGCCCCGAATCGGACGCAGAACGCGTCACGGCAGGAATGGTGCGCTCGGCGGGATTCGAACCCACGACCACTGCCTTCGGAGGGCAGTACTCTATCCAGCTGAGCTACGAGCGCATGGTGGCCGACGCGGTGCCGAGCCTGAGGCTCATACCGCGGGAGCGCAGTATAGCCGAGTTGCCGTAGGGCGCGACTGGGGTGACGGCGTCGACCGCAATTTGGGGAAGCCGGGTTGCGCCAGCACTCTGGGCGCCTCCCATACCCAACGTCACCCGCTTCCCCGAACTGACTTGGGGAAGCGGGAAGCGGATCGCCTCAGCGCGCCTTGAGCAGCGTACCCAGCGTGTCGGGTTTGCCGGTATCGCGCACCAGGTGCGGGTATTTCAGGCCATCGTGGTAATCGATGCGTACCGTCTTGTACTCGTCGAAGTTCTTCACCAACAGCTCGACCGACTGACTCTTGTCCGCTGCCGCAGCGGTGACGGCGTCTTTCAGCGCATCGCCGTTGTAGTCATGGTCGTTGACGGCAACCAGGGTCATGCCCGGCGATATACCGGCCTTGAACGCCGGGCCATCCCACAGCACATCGCCGATCTCGCCGTCCTTGCCGACCGAAACACCCAGCGAATAGGTGAAGTCAGCGGAGTGGCGACGCATTTCCACCGCCTTGACGGCAGCCGAGGGCTGGTTGTTATAGACCAGCTTCCAGCCGTGCGATTCGATGCCACCGATCAGCGGGCCATGGCCGTCCAGACGGCCGCGCAGATAGCTGGCCCAGTCGAACGGCTGGATGTCGTTGAGGGTCTTCACCACCTCGTCGAACGTGTAGGTGTTGGTGACGAAGCTGCCGTTGTCCATGCCGAAGAACGCCTTGGCGAAGTCGTCGATGGAATGCTTGTCATGGCTCAGCTCACGCAGCTTGGCATCCACGTCGAGCCAGATCATCTGGCCGCCCGAGTAATAATCCTCGCTCGCCTGGTAATTGCGATACGGCAGCGGCGCCCGCTGCGCGATGATCGGATCGTTGGTGGTGTCCTGGATGTTGCGCCAGCTGGCCAGGCCCGGGCGGCCGCGATCATAAGTCGCCGCCACCAGGGCCAGCATGTCGTGCGCCTGATCCTCGTTCCACAGACCCGAACGCGCCGCCATCACGTAGCCCCAGAACTGGGTCTGGCCCTCGTACACCCACAGCAGGGAGTCCTGCATCGGCACATTGAAATTCGGTGTCCACAGATCAGCCGGACGACGGTATTTGCCATCCCACGAGTGGTTGAACTCATGGGGAAGCAGGTCGCGGACTACTGCATTCTTGTCCCACTCGGTGAAGTAATCCGTGCCCACGCCATCCTCGCTGGAGCGGTGATGCTCCAGGCCGTTGCCGCTCATCTTGTCGCTCAGCGAGAACAGGAAATCGTAGTGATCGTAATGATGCGCGCCGTACAGCTTGTACATCTGCTGCACCAGATTCTGATGCACTTTCAGCTGCGCCGGCGTGATCTCGAGATACTTCGCGGCGTCCGCCACGATGTCCATGTGCACTGGAGTCTTCGAACCCGGATCGAGATCGACGCGCTTGAAATACTTGCCGGCGTAGATCGGCGAATCGACAAGATCGTTGTAGCTGATTGGCTTGAAATTCACCGTGTCGCCATCGTGCGAAGCCACTTCCAGCGCACTGCCGAACTGCCAGCCGGCGGGGAACTTCACGCTGGCCTCGGCCATGATCCGCCTGCTGAAGTAGCCGGCCGGATACAGCGTGTTCGCGTTCCACTGCAGGTTGAGCATTTCCGGCGTCATCACCACGCGACCTTCGCGGGTGTTCTGCGCCGACAGATATTCGAACGCCACCTCGACGCTGCTGACACCCTGCGGCACGTCAACGTGGAACGCATACACGTTCAGCGTGTCGCGTTTCCATGCCAGGGTCTTGCCGTTTGCCGTCACCACCAGCCCTGCCAGCTTGTCGATCGGGCCACTCGGTGAGTGGTTGCCCGGCAGCCACTGCGGGTACAGCAGGGTCAGCGGGCCCGGCTGCGCCGGTACCACTTCATGCACGCGGAAGACGCGATGGGCCAGGTCGGTGGCATCGACGTTGATCTTCAGGGTGCCCTGAAACGGCACATCCTGCGGCGCCGGTACATCGGCAAGCGCGGCGAAACTGCCCAGCCCGAAAGCGGTGGCAACGAGGGCGGAAGCGAGGCGGGTGACTTTCAATGTGTTCTCCGATGGACGATGCGAGAAATCCACGGCGCAGTTACCTGCCACGACATGGACTCAAGGCGTCGATGCTAGACCGGTCCCGCCACGCTTAACCCATGCCGAAGGTCATGGGCGCGCTTGCGATCAAGCGGCGTCTGTACCGGCCGATACAATCATGGCACTCATCTTGCTGGGGTCATTGGCAATATCCGCACGTCTTCCCCAACCGAGATGTCATGCAAGCCCTGTCCATAAGCCCGCACCACACCGGCGTCCCCGATCAACGCCGCGAATACACGCAGTATCTGGCGCAGCGGATGAGGCCGATGATTCAGGCGCTGATGTTCGTCGCCTGCCTTGCCTACGTGGCGGCTACGGCTGCCAGCACCCTTGTCGCCGCCTCATCCATACCGCTGCTGCTGAGGTTGACGCCGGCGCTGCCGCTATTGCTGGTGGCCGCGGCTGCCACGCGTGTGCAGCGGCCGCTACCGCTTAGCTTGCTGGCGCTGTCTTGCGTGCTGCTGCTGGAAATCGGCATCAATCTCAACGGTATGGGCCACGTGCGGGGACAGCCCTGGGTGTTGCCGGGCCTGTTGCTACCGGTGGCGTCGTCGGTGATCTGGCTCGGCATGTGGGACTTCATCGTGGCGATGGCGCTGTGTGCCTTCGGGCCACTGTCCATGCTGGTACTCGGCGCAGCCGATGGTGTGCAGATTTTCCAGTACATCGTCTACATGGCCATTGCCATTTCGCTGTCGGCCGTGCTGCGTGCGTTCATGGCACGGACCTTGTTTGAACAGTTCCGGCTGGAACGGCAACTGCGCGAGCAGGCCAATACCGACGGCCTGACCGGATTGTTGCTGCGCAACCGGTTTCTTGAGCTGGCGCGGGGTGCGCTGAGCGACGTCCATCGTCAGCAAAAGCCGGCGTGCACGCTGTTCCTGGATGCAGACCACTTCAAACAGCTCAATGACGACCACGGCCATGCCGCTGGCGATACCGCATTGATAGCACTGGCTGCCACCTTGCGCGCACAGATGCGCGAAAGCGACCTTATTGGTCGCATCGGCGGCGAGGAATTCGCCATGCTGCTGCCCGGTCTCGATCTGCATCAGGCCAGCCGCAGGGCCGAGCAACTACGGCTCGCCGTGCACGCGGTGCAACGCCCGGACGGCCCGCTGACCGTCAGCATCGGCGTCGCCGAATGCCTTGATGCCAATGAAGATATCGAAGCCTTGCTGGCGCGCGCCGATCAGGCCATGCGTCGCGCCAAATTTGACGGCCGCGATCGGGCGGTCAATGCCTATTGATCGTTGCAGCCAGCAGCGCTCATCGACAGCCGTACGGATTCAAACGCACCGCTCGCGCCAATAACTGCACCGAGCTCAAGCTGGCCTCACGATCCATCGGCCAGCTTGCTGTGCCGGATGCCGTAGCCGAAATAGATCAGGCAGCCCAGCGCCATCCAGATGATGAAGCGTTCATAGGTAATCCACGGCAGGCCATAGATCAGCACGACGGAGAAGATGATGCCGAGCGGCCCGGTAAACCACACGGCGGGCGTCCTGAAGTTGCGCTGCAGATCGGGCCTGCGCGCACGCAGCAACATGATCGAGCCGCAGATGATGATGAACGCACTGAGCGTGCCGATATTGACCAGTTCGGCCACCTGACCGATCGGCAGCAGGCCGGCCACCAGCGCGGTGAACAGGCCCAGGATGATGGTCGGTCGCGCCGGAGTGCCGAAGCGCGGACTGACCTTGGCAAACCAGCCGGGCAGCAGGCCGTCACGCGCCAGCGCAAACCAGATTCGCGCCGCGCCCAGCATGAAGGCAAATAGCACGCTGGTGACGCCGATCACCGCCGCCGCCGCGATCGTGATGCTGAGCCAGTGCAGGCCGATCGACTCGAACGCATCGGAGACGGAAGCTTCACCGTTCAAATGGCTGTAAGGCGTGATGCCGGTGAGCACCAGCGACACCGCGATATACAGCACCATCGCGATGGCCAGTGACAGCAGCACCGCGCGCGGCAAATCGCGCTGCGGGTGTTTCGCCTCTTCCGCGGCGGTGGTCAGGGTGTCGTAGCCGAACACCGCGAAAAACACCACGCTGGCGCCGGTGAGCACACCTTGCCAGCCGAAGTGACCGACGCCCGTCGTCGCATCGACGATGCGCGCGGGGATGAACGGATGCCAGTTCGCCGTGTTGATGTAGAACACGCCGACGCCGACCACCAGCATCACGCCGATCACCTTGATCGCCACCACTGCCGTGTTGAAACGCGCACCCCATTCGGTGCGCACGGTCAGCAGCACCGCGACCGCCACTGACACGCCCGCGGCAATCACGTTGAAACGGTGGCCGTCGCTGGGCGCTGCGATCGCCTGGGCACCGTGCACGCCGAAGACCTGCTGCAGGTAGTACTGCATCGTCTGCGTACTCATGCTTTGCTGCGCCCACTCCGGCAGATGTACGCCGGCGGAGTTCAGCAGCACCTGCACGTAGCCGGACCAGCCGATCGCCACCACCGCCACCACCAGCGCATATTCCAGCAGCAGATCCCAGCCGATGATCCAGGCGACAAATTCACCAAGCACCGCATAACCGTAGGTGTAGGCGCTGCCGGTGACCGGGATCAACCCGGCGAATTCCGCATAGCACAGCGCCGCGCAGGCGCTGCCGAGGCCGGCGATGATGAAGCTGAGCGCTACCGCAGGACCCGCATTAGCGGCGGCCTGCTGGCCGGCCAGCACGAAGATGCCCACGCCGATGATGCCGCCGATGCCGATCGCGGTGAGCTGCCACAAGCCCAGCACCCGGCGGAAATCGCCGCGCTTGCCGGCCTCCGACTGCAACTGCTCAACCGACTTGTGGCGCACCAGCTTGCTGAAAAAACCCATCGCATGACCCCCGTAAGCAAGCGGCGATCATAGCGAATACTGCCGCCCATGCCTGCATGCCTTGAGCCACGGGCAATCGCAACGGCGATCGGTTTGGGCCAGCGCTGAACGGGGCGCCGGGAATGGGCCCCGCTCAGCCCGGCGCAGGATTGCCTGGCAACGTGTCGGCGTGCTGCCTGCCGAATACCCACGGGAGTGCCAGCGCACTGACTCCGAATAGTGCCGCGATCGCCAAAGCGATATGGCCGTCCAGATGGCTGTTGCCGAACCACTGACCGCTCAACGCTGGCACCAGCGCTGTTGCCAGCAGGCGCAACCCTTCCACCCATGGTGCCCAGCGCCGTGCTTCCGTCAGTGCCCCAAGCACCCACAGGCTCGCCACCAGATACACCGCGTAAGCCAGCATCGCCGGGAAGCTCGCCGTACTCGTCATGCCGAGAAACTGCGTAGTCATCGCGAGCAGTGCTGCAAACTGCAGCAACGCGTAAATCGTCAACGCTCGCGACACTGGCGGATTGAAACGCTCACTGCTCATCACGAAGTCCGCTTTGGGGTAGCGCTCCGCCACATCCGCCGGCCGCCAGCCCGGTGGCTTCAGCCACAGCAGCAACTTGTCGCGCCAGCGGCGCGCGTGCCAGGCATCGACGGCGGTGCTCCAGTACACCTCGGCATTCGCCCACAGCGGGTTCCAGCTGCGCAGCGGCGAACGCGTGCCGTAGACCGGCGGGTCGGTGTCGTCTTCCTCGACGAAGCTACCGAAGAGGCGGTCCCACACGATCAGGATGCCGCCGTAATTGCGGTCCAGGTAACGATCGTTCACCGCGTGGTGTGCGCGATGGTTGGACGGCGAGCAGAACACCCGGTCGAACCAGCCAAGCCGGCCAATCTGTTCGGTATGCACCCAGAACTGATAGAGCAGGTCGATCAGCGCCACGATCACGAACACCTTCAGCGGCACCCCCAGCAAGGCCAACGGCAGATAGAACAGCCACGCCAGCAGCACGCCGCTGCCGGTCTGGCGCAGCGCGGTGGACAAGTTGTAGTGCTCGCTCTGGTGGTGCACCACATGGGCGGCCCACAGGATGTTCACCCGATGCCCGCAGCGGTGCAGCCAGTAGTAGCAAAAGTCGTATAGCAGCAGAGCGCCAACCCACACCGCCAGGTTGTCCTCCGGCAGGCTGATCAGCGCCAGACGCTGCACGCACCAGGCGTAGATGCCGAATGTCAGCAGCTTGCTGAACACACCGACGATCTGCGAAATCACGCCCAGCCCGATGCTGTTGATCGCATCGTTGCTGGCATACGCGCGCTTGCCGCGCAGCTTGGCTACCAGCAGCTCCAGCGCGATCAACGCAAAGAACACCGGCGTGGCCCAGGTGATGATGAGTTCTTGCGTGTTCAATTCAATGTGCTCACTTGAATGCACCTGCCTCAACCGTCTGGTCGCTGCTCCGCACCGAGCATGCGATCCACCACAAAGCCAGATAATACGTCGAGAGCACCCACAGCGTGGCCCATGGGATTGCTGCGTGAAAGCGGTTCCATGCCAGCAGGCTGTCGCTGAGCATGAACGTCAGCGCTCCGATGGCCGCCAGCCTGGCGCTGCGCGCCCGCGGATCACCGTTCATCGAGAAACTCCGCGCACGTACCATCGCCTGCCCGCCCATGCTGGTCAGCACAATCACGTAGACGATCACCGGCAGCCGCAGTGGGGCCCCGATCGAACCCCACAGCAGCCACAAGTTGATCGCACCGTATCCCAGACTGGCGAGCAACAGGAGCGGGCGCCCGGCGAACCGGCTGTCACCGACAAACGCCGCAATGAAACACAGGTGACCCAGCAGGAACGCCGCCAACCCGGGCACGAACAAATCACCCGGAAGCATCAGCAGGATGTCGCCGATCAACGAGAAGCCGATGCCAATAGCGATCCGGCGGCGATAACGCGGCGAGACCGGCGACCGAGTGCGCCAGACCAGCAACAGGAGCAATCCGGTGGTCAGCGGCTTGCCGATCCAGTGCAGCCAGCGCCATGAACTGGCCGGATCCTGCACCATCGCAAGGCCGCCCACGATCGCGCCTGCTGCCGCGCACGCGATGAGCGTCACAAGCCAGCGCGGGCGGTCATGCGGAAAGATAAGGGAGGGCATCGCAACCATGCAGGTGACCGTGGTGGGCTGCGGTCGATCATAGCCAAGGCGATGTCCCCTGTGCGCCTCAACCGCCTCGTCCGGCCGTCACCGCTCCTGGCCGGGCGGCATAGCCCTGCCATGCTCAACGCAAGTCCACTGCCTTGCGGCCAATCGCCGGATCATCGGTGAAGAACGCATCGATGCCGGCATCGAGGTAGGCGCGGATCTCGGCGATCGAGCCGGCCTCGTTGGAGGTCGTCGGGTCGCTGCCCAGCCAGAAGTTTTTCGCCTGATAGTAATTTTCCGGACGAAACGTATAGGTGTGGAGCTCGAGTCCCGCCGCATGCGCGTCATGCACCAGCGTGGTGGGCCTGCCGAGCGTGCCATCGGCGGCGAGCGGGATGACCGCGCGCATGCCCGGACCGACCGCGTCTGCATAACTGGCGATTTCGTGCAGGCCGGCCGGCGTCATCATCTGCGCGTAGGTGAGTTGTCCGCCTGCCGCCACCACGTCCCAGGGTTGTTCGTCCACAGCACCGATCAGCTGCAGAAGACGGAAGTTCGGATACCGATGGCGTCTCTGACTCCCGCCGAGCTTGTCGTGCAGATACTTGAGATTGGCGATCTCGAACGACTGGATTTCCACGGGCGCCGTGCGCGTATACGGGTGTGCGGCCAATGCCGCCAGGAGCTTGTCCTCCATGGGCAAGCCGAGATGGCGGAAGTAACTGCCGCACTTGATCTCCGGAATGATGCCGATCGGACGGCCGACCCGCACCGACTCGGCGGCAACGAACGCGATGATTTCCTCCAGCGTGGGGATCTGGAACTCGCCGTCGTGGCGTGTGCTGCGTAGCTGCGGCAGTCGCTCACGGGCGCGCAGGGTTTTCAGTTCGGCCAGGCTGAAGTCCTCGATGAACCATCCGCTGAACGCATGGCCGTCGATCGTCTTTGTCGTCTTGCGCGCGGCAAATTCGGGATGTCCGGCAACGTCGGAAGTACCGCCGAACTCGCTCTCGTGGCGAGCCACCATGACGCCGTCCTTCGTCATCACCAGATCCGGCTCGACGAAGTCGGCACCATCAGCAATCGCCTTGCCGTAGGAGGCCAGCGTATGTTCCGGCCGCTGCGCGCTGGCGCCGCGATGACCGATCACCAACACGTTTGCAGCGAGCGGCTTATCGATGATGGACGCGGTGTCGGGCATGGCCAATCCGTTGGGCAAATAGAAGACGTCCAGCATAGGCGAATCACTGCCGATGCCCGGACGAATCAGACGCCTGCGGCTGTTTGCCGCCAAGCGCGAGATTGACACAAGACCTGCATTTAATGAGAATGAGTCGCATTACTAAACAAGTGATCACCCGGCGTACGCCCTGGTAGCGGCATCGCCGGGCATTCGCACCATTCAGGGACAGCATTGTGATGACTCTCTGCGCGCTGCCGCTCAGCATCGCCGGCGCCACCCTTATCTATCTGTCGAGCTCGCAACAAAAACTGCTGTCTGCGCCCTTACGCGCCGGCTTCCGCATTGTGGCGCTGGCGGCGATTGCCGGCGGCGCGGCGGCATGGATTGCAGCGACAGGGATCGGCGCGGGTATCGTGACGACGTTGACCACGTGGATGCTGACGTGGGTCGCGTTGCCGTATCTGTCCTGGTGGCGCGGTGCGCCTGAACGCGTGCGCGCAGGCACACGATGATCGCCCGTTGCCTTGCCGGCACCCTGCTCGGATTTCCACTCGCCGCCGTCGTGCTGAGTCTGCTGCTGCACGCGCTGCCCGATGGCGGCAATGCCTATGTGATTCCCGCGCTGATCCTGTTCTTTCCGCTGTGGATCGCTTTCATGATCGGCGCCTACGCATTGCGCAGCGGAACTCGTGCCTGGCTGACGCTAAGTGCCGCGAATGCGTTGGCCTTCTTTGCGCTATGGCTCACCCGCCATGCGGCTGGCGTCTGAAAAGCGCGCACCGATGAAAGCATCCACGATCCGCACCTACCAGACCGTGCACACCTGGACCGGCCTTATGGCTGGCTTCGCACTGTTCGTGGCGTTCTATGCCGGTGCGTTGACCGTGTTCCACGACGATATCGCCGCATGGCAGAACCCGCCGTGGCGCAGCGCAAGCGACGCCCATGTACCGGTAAGCACCCTGATCGAGCGGCTGATTGCCCAGCGTCCGGAAACGCGCGACGACTTTGGCATCGTGCTGCCCAGCAACAATACCCACGCTGCGTATGCGTACTGGCAGAGCAAGGATGGTGCGCGCTTCGCCAGCGCCAGCGACATGGCAAAGCCGAACGACGTCGCGGGTGCCGGCGAGCTGGCCGATTTCATCTATGCGCTGCACGACTCGCTCGGACTACCCGTGGTCGGGCTGTACCTGATGGGGATCGTGAGCGTGCTGTATGGCCTCGCGTTGGTGTCGGGCCTGCTGATTCACTTGCCGCAGCTCGCCACCGACCTGTTCGCGATGCGCGTGGGACACAACATGAAACGGTTGTGGCAGGACGCGCACAACGCGATCGGCGTACTCAGCCTGCCGTTCCACATCATCTTCGCGGTGACTGGCTCGATCCTGTGCCTGTTCACGATCACGCTTGCCGCGCTCAATGTCATTGCATTCGACGGCAAGTTGTTCGGCAGCTTCGCCCAGGCAGTCGCGACGGCGCCCGTGATGCCGGCCAGCGGCACGCCGGCAGCGATGCTGACGCCGGATCAACTGATCGGGCGCGCTCGCGCGGCAGCATTGTCTACCGGCGTCACCAGCTTCAGGCCGGACTACCTGCACTACACGCATTACGGCGATCGCAACGCCGTGGCGGAGGTCCGCGGGCTGTCGCAACACACGCTCGGCACGTATGGCACCGTGGCGCTCGCCGGCAACGATGGCCGGGTGCTGGCCACCCACGTCGGCGCGCAGCACAGCATCAATGGCATCAGCAATTCCGCGTTGTACGGGCTGCACTTCGGCAGCTACGGCGGCGGCACGGTGCGCTGGCTGTATTTCCTGCTCGGGCTGGCGGGGGCGTTCCTGTTCTATTCGGGCAACCTGCTGTGGATTGAATCGCGGCGCAAACGACGCCACGTGGATCAGCCATTGCGCACGCGCATCATGGCGCGCGCCACCATCGGCGTTTGCGTGGGGACATGCCTGGGCATTTCCGGTGCATTCGCCGCGACGCTGCTTGCTGCACATCTCGGCATCGATACGGCGAGCTCGCAGCCGATCGCCTGCTACGGATTGTTTCTCGCGTCGTGCCTCTACGCATTCGCACGACCGATTCCGCGCGCTGCCATCGAATTGCTGACGGCGACTGCCGTGTTGACGATCACCGTGGCTGGCATCGACCTCATCGACAGCGCGATGGCGCGGACCGGCAGCTGGTCGCCCGGCATGGCATCCGTCTTCGGCGTCGACCTTACCGGCATCGCCCTCGGCGTCGTCTTCGCGTGCCTCGCACGCGCTGCGGCGCGACGTGCCCGCCATGGCGATGCCCACAGTGTCTGGGCCATCCCGACAACCCACTGACTACATACCGCATACCCAAAAACCTCCGGCAAGCCAGCGCCAGCCGGGTACGGATCACCAAGGAGCTTCATGATGTTCTCCACCTTTTCCGGTGGCGCAGCGCGCCGCCTCGGTAACCCTCGGCGCGTCGTCGTGCTCATCCTCGCCGCGCTGGCGGCTGCCTCCGCACACGCAGGCGACCCCGACCCGCAGGACGCCAAGGTGCTCAGCCAGGTGACGGTCATCGCAACCGGCAGCATCCTGGATCTCTATCGCGCGAACAATGCCGGCACCGGCGCATTGGGCCAGCGCAGTCTGCTCGACACCCCCTTCAGCATCGACGCGGTCACCTCCGACCTGATGCAGAACCGGCAAGCGCTGGACATCAACGATGCATTCAAGGCCGATCCGGCGGCCACGCCGCTGGCGTCCGGCTATACCGGCGAGGCAGCCGGCATCGCCGTGCGCGGCCTGCCGGTGGATACGCTCAACGGCTTCAAGATGGATGGCCTGCCGATTCCGAACTGGGGTAGCGACATGCCGCTGGAGCCGTTTAGCCAGATCGAACTGCTGAAAGGACCGGGCGGTTTCATGTATGGCTTCGGCCAACCCGGCGGCATCCTCAACTTCGTTTCCAAGCAACCGACGCCGCAGCCCTACAATAGCTTTACGCTCGGCTATCTGTCCGATGGCGTGTTCACCGAAGCGGGCGATTTCGGCGGCACGATCGGTGGTGCGGGCGGCTGGGGCTACCGCATCAACGTGGCACATGAAGACGGCGACACCTTCGTCGATGACGGCCACATCAAGCGCAACACCGCATCGCTGGTGCTGACCAAGGATCTCGCGCCGAACCTGCATTGGCACTTCAACAGCATCTACCAGGACCGCGATGTTCAGGGCGCTTACTACGGCATCATCCTCGGGCAGGATTTCGGCATCCCCGTGGCCACGCCTGTGCACGTGCCTGCACCTCTGCCCGGCGACCAGCGCGTGAGCCAACCGTTTACCGGATATCAGACCTCGTTCCGCGTGGCCAACACCGGATTGAAGTGGGACATCTCACCCGACTGGAGTTTCAGCGTCGACTACAGCTACGCCAAGCAGACCCGCGAAAATCAGGATAGCGCGCTGATCCTCACCGACAACCAGGGCACCTATACCGACCTTAATTACCTGGGCTACTCGGTCTACAACTTCCAGCAGTGGCAGGGCATGTTCAACGGCAAGTTCGATACGGGAGAGCTGAAACATGACGTGGTGTTCGGTGCGTCGTGGCAGGCGCTGGATGAACATTTCCCACTCGACTTCCAGTCGCAGGAACTCGGGCAGGGCAACATCTTCGATGTCCCGCTGTTTGCCAATCCACAGGTTCCGGTCAATCGCAGTAACTACCTGTCGGAAACCACCACACAACGCTCGCTGTTTGCCAGCGACACGGTTGCGCTGACGTCGCAATGGTCGGCCCTGCTCGGCTTGCGCTATGTGGATTTCATCGACACGACGTTCGGCGCCGCTAGTGATACTCCCACTGCTCGCTACCAGAAATCCCCGGTCACACCGACGGCGGCGCTGATCTACAAACCTGCCGCGCAGGTTTCTCTTTACGCGAGCTATGTGCAGTCGCTGGAACAGGGCGGCAGTGCACCGCAGAGTGCCGTGAATGCGTACCAGACATTCGCCCCCACCATCAGCACGCAGTTCGAGCTGGGCGCGAAGACCGAGTTTGAAACATGGAGCACGAACCTCGCGCTGTTTCGCGTCGATCGTGGCCTGCAATACCTGAATTCGGACAACGTGTTCGTGCAGAACGGACAGACGCGCTACCAGGGCATCGACTGGTCAGCGCAGATGTCGCTGTCGAAAAACTGGACCCTGCTCGGCGGCGTCATGTACCTCGATGCCAGCAACGTACGCGCCGCCGCGGGCGTGGACGGCAAGCGCGCCTATGGCGCACCCCGCGCGCAAGGCAGCCTCTACGTCGAATACGCCGTGCCGCAAATCGCCGGCCTGGTCCTGAACGCGGGTGGACGCTACGTGGGCAACGAAGCTGTCGAAGCTGACAACAGCAACTTCATCGGCGCGTACCACACGTTCGATCTCGGAGCGCGCTACACCACGTCGCTAGGCGG
>JBAPPP010000033.1:0-4662 GCA_049280175.1 Rhodanobacter sp. | reverse complement strand
ACCAGCAAACCACCGCCGCCGAGGCCCTGCAGCGCGCGCATCACGATGAGCTGCGTCATGTCTTGCGCCAGTCCGCATAGCACCGATCCAAGCAGGAAGATGACGATCGCCGCCTGCAGCACGATCTTCCGGCCAAACAGATCACCGAATTTTCCGTACAGAGGCACCACGATCGTCGATGCCAGCAAGTACGCGGTAACCACCCAGGACAAGCTCTCAAGGCCGCCCAGCTCACCGACGATCGTCGGCAACGCCGTGGACACGATCGTCTGGTCGAGCGCCGCCAACAGCATCACCAGCATCAACGCCGAGAACAGCAGGCGTATCGGCGGATGATCGTGCGTCCTGGCAGGCGCTACGTCGGGAGCCACGTCGATGGCCTCGATAGCGGTGGAAGTCTCAGCGTTCATGGTTGCGATCGATCTTGAAATTAATTAATTAGATGATTAATATATACGTTGGTACTCCGCCCGGTCAATAACCCAGGTTGAAGATGACGCCGCAAAAATCCGACAAGCCTGCACCTCGCGAGTCCAAAGCTCTAAAAAGGCCCGGCACCCCGCGCCGTCCCGGACGTCCAGCGAGAGGCCCGGCTGGCATCGATCAACGCGGTCGGCTACTCGACATCGCGCTGACACTGTTCGCACGAGAAGGTATTGCCGATACGACGCTGGCAGCCATCGCACGCGAGGCGGGCGTGACGCCGGCGATGGTGCACTACTACTTCAAGACGCGTGACCAGTTGCTCGATCTGCTGATTGAAGAACGCTTTCTGCCCGTCAGGACATCTGTCGAGAGCGTATTCAAGGCGAACTCGGACGATCCGGTTGCCGCCATCACGCAGCTGGTGCAGCGACTCATGGACATCGCGGCGGAACATCCCTGGTTTGCACCGCTATGGATGCGCGAGGTGATCAGCGAGCATGGTTTGCTCAAGCAGCAGATCCGAAAGCGCCTGGGCGACGCGAACCGGAATTCCATGCTTCATTGCATCGCACGATGGCAGACCGAAGGACGGCTGAATGCCGACCTCGAACCCTCGCTGGTGTTCCTGTCGTTACTCGGCCTGACGATCCTGCCGCTGACGGCGGCGAAGACATGGCGCGACGACCCGATGCTGGGCCAGCTTGGCGCGAAGGAAATCGCACGGCATGCACTCGCCTTGCTTGGGAACGGCATCGGCCCGCAGAGGCCGACAAGCAAGAAGCACTGATGTACCCTCCGGTCACGATGGCGTAGCAACCTGAGCAATGACAACGCCGGTCGAACCGGCGTCGACAAGACCCTTTGATGTCCAAGTGCGACGAGCACGATAGAGCGACGGGGAACGCAATGGGGAGGAGTCCATACACGGATACTCCAAAGGGCCGATTTGAGCCGGTCGGGTTGCCCATGCCTGCAGCACACGGGTCGCGCTCGCCATTGAAGGCGAAAAAATCATGACCGCAGAAAAATATTCGATGACGGTCGGCTGGCACATCTTCGGCCTGGGCGTGATGGCGCTGGGCATTGTCAGCCTGGCGTGGGGAGACTTCGACCTGGGGCAGCCCGTATCCAGAAACTTTCCCGACCGCATCGCCCTGGCCTACGCCGCCGCAGCGTTCATGCTCGTCGCAGGCGCTGCCGTCGAGTGGCGTCGGACCGCGGCCTGGGGCGCGGCGGCGCTCACCGCCTATTACGCGCTGATTGTCGTCATCCTGATGAATGGCCGCCTGGTGCTCGCCCATGACGCCGAATTCGGCAGCTATAGCGGCGCCGCCGAACAGCTCGCGATCGCGGCGGGCGGGCTGATCGTCTACACCGCCAATGCCAGCATCGATACGGCCCGGGCAGTACGCCTCACGCGCCTGGGGCAACGGGTGTTCGGAGTTTGTGCGCTGTTATTTGGCGGAGCGCATTTTTTCTATATGAACTTGACGGCCCCGCTAGTGCCACCATGGCTGCCGCCCTCGCAAGAGTTCTGGGGTTATGCAACAGGGGTCGCCCATATCGCGGCAGGCCTTGCGATCCTGACAGGCGTGCGGGCCCGCCTCGCCGCGATCCTGTTGACCGTCATGTATGCGTCCTTCACCCCGCTGGTGCACCTGCCGATGCTGCTGGCTCATCCCTCCAGCCATGTGAACTGGTCCGAGAACGCATTGAACCTCACCCTCACCGGCGTCGCCTGGGTCGTTGCGGACTCGCTGGCGCGGCCGAAGCGCCACTAGATCGACCATTCCAAGAACGTTGTTATCGTCAACCACAGCAGAAGGATCGTTATATGAAATGTTTCCGCGTTGTGTTCAACGTCGTGTTGGCAGTCGCCATTCTGGGCTTGGGGTTTTCCGCCTATGCATCGCAGGACACCCCGAAGTCCTTGCAAGGGGTCGCCAATCTTTCAGGCCTGCACGATTTCGATTTCCTCGTGGGCAACTGGCAGGTCCATCATCGCAAGCTCAAGGGGCGGCTTAGCCAAAGCCATGCGTGGGATGAGTTCGACGGCACCCTCAGCATGCGCAAGCTGATGGATGGCTACGCCAACGTCGATGACAACGTATTCAATACGCCCGAAGGCGCCTATCGAGGTGTCGGCCTTCGCTCATACGACCCGAAGACAGCGCAATGGGCGATCTGGTGGCTGGACGGTCGCAGCCCCTTCGGCGATCTCGATCCGCCGGTCAAAGGTCACTTCGTGAAAGGCGTCGGCACCTTCTATGCCGACGATACGCTGAGGGGAAAGCCGGTCCGCGTACGATTCGTCTGGTCAAACATCACGTCGACAACGGCGCGCTGGGAACAGGCCTATTCAGCCGATGGCGGAAAGACCTGGGAAATCAACTGGACCATGGATTTCAAACGAGCGCCCTAGTTCACGCGGCATGCCCGCCGCCTGGCTGGCCAGGCGACTCCCTCCGCCAGCAGCACGGAGGGAGTCGAATGTCGTCACCCTTGCTCGGGAATAAATGTGGGCCCTGATTGATCTTGTCTGTCGTAGGCACCCTTCCCGTGCCGCATCCGACAGGTATTTGCCATGGCCATCTCCGTTCAAGCGTCTTACTCGATATCGCTCTCTTCACCGGCGTCGTACACGAAAGTGGCCATTGCCATGCACTGGCTTATTGCGCTGCTGATTTTTCTCAATGTGGGCGTCGGCATCTATATGGGGACATTCCCGAAGAGCGCCCCCGGGCACGATGCGGTGTTGTTCTATCACGCCTCCATCGGCAGCCTGATTTTCATGCTTGCTGTGTTTCGCCTGATCTGGCGATCCACGCACAAGCCGCCCGCCCTGCCTGCCAGCATCACGTCGTGGCAGCAAACGGCAGCGCATACTCTGCACTGGGTCTTGTACTCGTTGATGTTGCTCGTGCCGCTCACCGGGTATATGCATCGCATGGCCGGGGGACATCAGGTCAGCTTTTTCGGACTTGGCTACCTGCCGGTACTCATTGGCAAGGACGAGCAGCTGCGCCTCCTTACCGATACCTTGCACGTATGTCTTGTATGGGTTCTTTGTATTCTCGTCATTGGCCATATCGGCGCCGCCTTGAAGCACCGGCTTATCGATCGCGACAGTGTTATCCAGCGCATGTTGCGCGTATAACCGACACACGCTTTATGGGTAAGAACCCCACATGAGAGAGCGCCGCACGTGAGCCCGGCAGCCAACCAGGCGTTTGTCGACGATCTGGCATTGCGTCATCTTGATGCTGCGTACAACCTCGGCCGTTGGTTACTCGGCAATGAGCAAGACGCAGCCGATGCCGTACATGATGCCTACCTGCGTGCCGCGCGAGCTTCCGACACCTATGCTGGCGGCAATGCGCGCGCATGGTGGCTTGCCATCGTGCGCAATTGTTGTCTGGCCCGACTCGCCGTACGCAACAAGGAAAAGCGCAATGTCGCCATCGACAAGAACCCGGACGCCGCGGAACACTGGATGCCGCGCACCGATGCCGACGACGTCGAGGATCGTGTCGATAGCGCAAAACGCCAACAGCTGATCACCCAGCACTTGCAAAGCTTGCCCGAGAATTTCCGCGAAGTGCTGATCCTGCGGGAGATCGAAGAGTTGTCCTATCGTGAGATCGCCGACGTGTTGCAGACCCCCATCGGCACGGTGATGTCGCGCCTCGCTCGTGCACGCGCGCTGCTGCAAAAGGCATTGGCCGAGAACGTCAACATGCAGGCTCCGTATGGACTGTAAAGCCGCCCAGGTCCTGATGCCGCTGTATTTCGACGGCGAGCTCGACCGCGCAACCAGCCGCGAGTTCGAAGCGCATCTCGACGAATGCGGCGATTGCCGCGCTGCCTTGATCGAGCTGGACGCACTGCGCCGGACACTGCGCGAGGACGCGCCGCGCTACAGCGCGCCGGACGCGCTACGTGCGCGCATTCAAAAGCACGCCCCAACCTCGGCCACACCCGTGCCCGTACGGCGAACACCGTCTCGCTGGCTCGCGCTGGCCGCTTCATGGGTGATCGCCTTCGTTGCGGGCGGCGCCTTGATGACCACATGGCACTACACTTCGAATGCCAGCTTTGCAGAGTCTCAGGTTACGCGTGACCTGTTTGCCAGTCACTGGCGTGCACTTGCCGCGACATCGCCCATCGACGTGGTGTCCACCGACCAACACACCGTGAAGCCCTGGTTCGCCGGCAAAATCGCCATCGCACCTGTCG
>JBAPPP010000032.1:0-1729 GCA_049280175.1 Rhodanobacter sp. | reverse complement strand
TGGGTGAGGAGGATGCGCGCGTGTTCTGTGCGCGACTCGGCCTGCCGGCCAGCGACATCGAGCGGGTCGCCTGGCTGGTGCGCTGGCATCTGCTGATGAGCACCACCGCGCAGCGCCAGGACATCACGGACCCGGATGTGGTGCACCATTTTGCGGAACTCGTTGGACACCGGGAACGCCTGGGTCAGCTGTATCTGCTGACGATTGCCGACATCATCGGGACCAGCCCACGGCTGTGGAACGGATGGAAGGATCGGCTGCTATCCGACTTGTATACCGCCACCCGCTATGCCTTGCGCAGCGACGTGGAACTGCCGCGCGATGCCGGTGTACGGGTGCGGGAATGTAGCGAGTACGCGCTGGCCCTACTGATGAATGAAGGTTACGCCGAAGCCGACGCCCTCCGCGTCTGGGCTGATTTTCCCGCGCTCAGCTTCCTGCGGCATCGGCCTGAGCAGATCGCCTGGCAGACGGGAGCCATCCTGCGCGCGCAAGGTGTCGTTCCGCTGGTCGCGGCACATCCTCTGTCAGTGCGTGGCAGTACCGAGTTGTTCGTCTACACGCCCGATCGCGACGGCCTGTTTGCCACCATCACCGCGATGCTGGATCGGTTGCGCTTTTCGGTGGTGGAGTCGCGCATCCTCAGCTCGCCGACCGGTATGGCACTGGATACGTTCCTGCTGCTTGAAGCGGACAGTCAGCAGCCGGCCAGCGCTGACCGAACACAGGAGCTGCAGCAGCGCCTGCAGCGTGCACTGGCGCAATCTGCTGGTGTGGAACCGGGCAAGCGCAGCATGTCGCGGCATCAGAAACACTTCCAGATGCCTCCGCAAATCAGCTTCCACGCCGCCGGCGACCGCACCCAGCTGGCACTGATCTGCACCGATCGCCCCGGGCTGCTGGCCGCGGTGGCGCAAGTCATGCTGCACACCGAAGTACGTGTGCACGACGCACGCATCGCGACCTTCGGCGAGCGTGTCGAGGATTTTTTCCAGCTGACCGATCGCCACAACGCGTCGCTCGGCGCCGCACAGCAGGAGCGCCTGTTGCAGGCGTTGCTGTTGCGGATCGCACCGGTGAGGGACTGATCGAACTGCAGATCGGTTGCACGCCACTTCGTCAGCCACGTCATGATCCACAGGTCGAGCGCTATCATCGCGTCCGCTGCGTGCCGCAGTGCCCACCTGTCGGTTGCCATGACCTACCTGTTGATCAAGACCTTGCACCTGCTGTTTGTCATCGCCTGGATGGCCACGGTGTTTTATCTGCCGCGCATCCTGGTGAACCTGGCCGAGACGGCGAACGAGCCGGCGGTGCAGGCGCGACTGCAGCTGATGGGGCGGCGGTTGTACAAGTTCGGTCACAGCATGTTCGGACTCGCGTTCCTATTCGGACTGATCCTGTGGCAGGGTTGGCGGGTGTTTCCCACAGCGTTGCCGAACGCGACCGGGGCGATGCACTGGATCGATGCCAAGCTCACCCTGGTGGCGCTTTTGCTGGTCTATTTCATCTACTGCGGGCGACTGCTCAAACGCCTCGCCACCGGCCATGCATTGCCGTCGTCGCGGGCGCTGCGCTGGATCAACGAATTGCCGGTGCTGCTGTTGCTGGGCGTGATCTATCTGGTGCTGGCCAAGCCATTCTGAGCAGGGCTTTGGCGGCGAGGATTGACAGCGGATTTCAGCTAAACTAGCGTTTCGGCATTATCCATAAAACGAAGGTGGCCCGC
>JBAPPP010000031.1:0-6782 GCA_049280175.1 Rhodanobacter sp. | reverse complement strand
CGCCCGGGCCCACCGCAGTGGCGTAGTCGCCAGTGGCGGCGGCGGCCTGCGGATTGCCGGAGATGTCGAAATCCTTCGGGTTGCCGCTGGAATCCACAATATAGCCGCCGATCGCCACGCTGCTCAGGCCGGTGGCCTGTGCATTGGCGCCCACCGCGGTCGTGTTGTAGTTAGCGCCGCTGGCCATGTAGCCGACCGCGGTTGCATAGTTGGCGCCCGTGGAGGCGCTGTGACCGAAGGCAGCAGAACCCACGCCGGCAGCAAAGCTGTTGCCGCCCACCGCCGTGCTGAAGTCATCGACCGCAAAGCTGTTGTAGCCGATCGCTGTGCTCTCGGTACCCATCGCTGTGCTGAGCGCGCCGCCCGCCACACTATCGGTACCAAGGGACAGCGCGTTGTCGCTGCCATCGCCTGCGCCATCGGCCGAGAAGTAAATCGGCGTAGTCGGATCCGGCGTCGGCACCGAGACCTGTGGTGCTGCCTGAGTCAGGGTGGCCGGCTTGACGGCCGTGGTGGCCGCTGCCTTTTGCGTCGTGGCATCCGCTGCGATAGCCGAGGTTGCCGTCAAGGCCATGCCGGTCGCCAGCGACAGTGCCGCAAGGCCGGCGCGCATACGCTTGGCGCTGCCGCCCTTGCCGGCCGCCTTGGCGAACTCACTGGCTACCACCAGCGTGCCAAGCGACCTGTTCCAGATCTTGCTGTGAATCTTGTTCATTGGTCTGTCCCCAAAAAAGGTTGATCCGCGATGCATGGCTTCAATGAAGCGCCAAGATGCGATGGCGGATGTCGTGCGTTGTGGTGATGGACGTCTGGACGTCCATTGATAAAAGGCCATCGCAAGCCGCGATTTCGGGCGATCGCAGGTGCTGGAGGCACCTTGTCGCGGCGGCGAGGCTAAATGATCATTTCGGGTGGACGCAGGATCCTGGTCATTGCCGGGATCCTGCGTTACCCGCGTGAGCAGGCCTCAGTACAGGCCTTCAACACTGACGCCGGTGAAGACGCTGGGGCTGGTCACTGTCAGGTAATAGACACCCGCCAACGGATTGCGGATCGTCACCGCCTCGGTGTTGCCGTTCGGATGAGCCGATACGTAGTCATACGCGGAAGCGCCGGCCGCACCGTTACGCTTCACGTACAGCGTAACGTCACCACTGCCACCGGACGTGCGCAGGGTGAGGGTAGCTGTACCAGCGGGAACCACCAGGGTGAACTGCTGGCTGGAGCCGGCAGGCCCCTGGGTGGTGACTGCGACGTCGTCCTTCAGTGCAATCGGTGGGGCCGGGGGTGGTGCGGTGGTCGGCGCAGTGTGATCGCCCCAGGTATAGGCCAGCGCGTTGAATTTGCTGATGTCCAGGGAGCCATAACCCGTGGTGTAGTCCCAACCCGTAGCAGCGTTATAGCCGTAGGTCGTGCCCTGATAGCTGACACCGTTGTTGCCCGAGGTTACGTCATGCAGCACAGCTGGATTGTTCGGGAAGTCCCGGTACATGAAGCTGGCCGGAAAGCCGATCGAGTTATTGGCGTAAGTCTGGATGCGCGCGAACACGCCCACGAAGATCGGCGAGGCAAGACTGGTACCGCCGACCGAATAGCGCTTTCCACCGATAAAAATCTGTGCGCCGGTGACCGAAGATGCGTCATACGCCACGTCCGGAACACTGCGTGTGGTCGCACCGAGTGCCGTCTGCTGCCAGGCAGGGGCCGACTCGAACAGGCTCTTGCCGCCGCCAGTTGCCCAGATGCGGTTGTTGCCGTCACCGGCGTCCGCAATGCCATCGTTCCAGGCCACTTCACCAACCCAGGCAGTACCGTTGGTGCTCACCTCGGTGCCGCCGACGGCAATCACGTTCGGCGAAGTGGCCGGCTCGCTGACCGAATAGCTGCTGAGACTGAATGGTGCGGGCAGCACGACGCCGGCGTTGGTCTCGAAGTCACCGCCGGTTGTGAGATAGACGCCCTGGTCACCCGAAGCCACGGAGAAGGTCTGGCCCTGTGCGGCTGCCTGCGCGAAGACCGCGTCGTCGGCCTGCTGGGTGCCCGACTGGTTGGAGCCGGTCTCGTCTTCACCCAGAGAGACGTTGATCACCTTGGCCACATCGTCGGCCACAGCCTGGTTGTAGGCGGCCGTGATGCCCGCATCGGTGAGTTCTTCGTCGGCCGGGCCATCCTTGCCGTTCGCTGCCGTGTAGAAAATCAGCTGCTTGACGCCACCGGACGTGCCGGTGATGGACTGCGAATCCAGGTTCCATTCCGCGTCGGAAGCGCCGTCGTCGGAAAAGTCCACGGCACTGCCGAGCGTGACCGGCACAACCTTGACGTTGACCGGACTCATCGCGGCAGCGCTGGCCATCAGCGCCAAGTCGCTCTGCGTCTGGCTTAGGTCGCCCCAGGTGATGATGCCTACAGTCGTGTTGAACGCGGCCGGCGTGCTGCCCGCGTCATAGATGCCCGGGAAATCGGTGGGTGCGTGCGTTACGGTCGACCCGCCGGACGCCTGTGTTCCGACCGCAGCCTGCGTGTCCACCTTCGCACCGAGGTGGCTGAGCGTATGCTTCTGGCTGACGTTCTGCAGGCCCATCACTGAGCCGACGATGCCGCTCAGTGCCTGCGGCACCATCACGTCGCCGTCGTTGCCGAAGCGCTGCTTGCCGCCATGGGTATACGTCTTCATGGTGGTGTTGAATGCGGTGGCAACCGTCGCGGGATTGCCGTCGGCGAACACCAGCGTGTTGTTCGCGGACACCGTGACATTGCGGAAGCCGGACTGCTGCAGGTGAGCCACGACGGCCTGCACCTGTGCGTCGGTGGGCGAGTAGGTGGCCTTGAACTGGGCCGGGGTAAGGAACTTGCCGTAAGCAGCATCGCCAGGCGTGTTGACGCTCTTGATGAAGGCCTGCAGCTGGGCTGCATTGCGCAGGTTGAGGCTGACCGCCACCTGCAGCACCTTGGTGTTTTCCAGCGGCGTCACCAGCTCCTGCACCTGCGGCTTGCCGCGCACATTGAGGGTGTAATGGGTGGCGGCAACTGCGGGCGCGCCGGCCACAGCGGGCGCTGCCGAGAAGGTTTTCAGCAGGGCTGCGTGGCTTCCGGTGGATGCCCATGCGGTGGTAGTCGCGTGGACGGACAGCGGGCTCAGTGCGAAGGCAAGAGCGGCGGGCAACAGTGCTTTGCCAAAGGCATGCGAACCTGCCTTCAACGTACGAATAGAGCTGGACATTTTTCGACCCCGGGTATGTAAGGGCAGCGCGACCAAGGTGTCGGCGTTGACCTCATTTCGAAAATGCACCTTGAAGGTGCGTCGTCAACTGCGGGTGGCTGACGACGATTCCGAAGACCCCATGCTCCGCGTGGCGGAGCATCCCTTGGTTTGCAGCGGCAGCACGTCAGCCAGACGACAGCTTGATCCGCAGCTTCAGTCAAACGCACCGCACAATACACGCACGCACACACACCCTTCCTCACGCTTTCTCACCAATCACACGATGTCGCACGGTGGACTGGGGGCTAGGCGAAGAGGCCATTGCGCGGTGGCGCGGGATGTCGAGAAATCATGCCGGCCGGACGCAGGGCGGCGTTCGCGGTGCGCCCCGGCCATGATCAGCAGGCACAGGTTCCTGCTACGGGGTCAGCGTCTTGCGGATGATCGATTTCGCGGTTGGGAAGTCTCTGCAGCGTTCGTTGAAATGACGAGCTTCAATCGACCGTCAGCCCGCGCAACTGTGCGTCGTCTTCCGTCACCCGCAGTACCGAACCGTGCTGGTACCAGTCCCCCAGCACGATGCGTTCGGCCGCATTTCCCTGCAGCTCGAGTGAATGCATGGCCGGCCGATGCGTGTGTCCGTGGATTAGCCGACTCACGCCAGCCTTGAGCATCGCCGCAGCCACCGCATCACCATTCACATCCATGATGCTTTCCTTGGTGCTGCCGGTGTGTTTGCGGCTATCTTCGCGCGCCTGGGCGGCGAAGGCGCGGCGTGCATCCAATGACATCGCCAGGACCTGCGCCTGCCATTGCGGCGTGCGTACCTGCTTGCGCACGGCCTGGTAGGCGACGTCGTCGGTGCACAGCACATCGCCATGCATCAGCAGGGTGGGCCGACCGTAAAGGTCGTGAACGGTGCCGTCGTCGAGCAGGGTAAAACCAGCGCGGCGTGCGAAATCCTCACCCAGGAGGAAGTCGCGATTGCCGACCATGAAATACACCGGCACGCCGGCGTCACGCACCGCGCGGGTGGCGCGTGCGATGCGCTGCGGCAACTCGGCATCGTCGTCATCGCCGATCCACGATTCGACCAGGTCGCCGAGGATATACAGCGCGTCGGCGTGGCGAACTTCGTCGCTGGCCAAATAATTTTCGAACAGCGCCGTGATCTGTGGTCGGCTGGGATCCAGGTGCAGGTCGGCGATGAACAGCGTTGCCATCGTAACGATCAACCCTGGCCGCTGGCGGGTTGCCTGCTGTGCTTGGCGGGCGGCGCGGCCGCCGGTGCCTTGGCTGGGGCATGCGTCGTGGCAGCAGCGGCAGGCGTTTCTTCACCGATGACATGAGCGCTGTCGATCAGCACTAGAGGCGTAGGCACATCGCCGGCGAACGGGCCCTGCGCGTGGGTGGGCAGGGCCGCGATCTTGTCGACCACATCCATGCCCTTGATGACTTTGCCGAATACGGCATAGCCCCAGGTCAGGCCGCTCTGGTTGCCGACAAAATCCAGCCGGCGGTTGTCGACTAGGTTGAAGAAGAACTGCGAGGTGCCGGAGTTCGGATCCGCGCCGCGTGCGACGGCTACGGTGCCGCGCAGATTGGAGACACCGTTGTCCGCTTCGCTGGCCACTGCCGGACGTGTGCGCTTGGGCTGCAGATCCCGCGTATACAGGCCGCCCTGCAGCAGATAGCCGGGGATGGCCCGATGCAGCAAGGTGCCGTCGTAAAAGCCGTCGCGTACGTACTGCAGGAAATTCGCCACGCTCTTCGGTGCCTTGTCCGGATACAGCTCGAGCGTGATGTCGCCCTGCGAGGTATGCAACAGCACTTGCGGCGCCGCCACGGTGGCCGCTGGCGTCGGCTTGGCCGTTTGTGCTGCCAGCGTCAGCGGCAGAATCAGGAGCAGGGTGACAAGCAGGGATTTGAGCATGGGCATCAACAGGGTCGTCTAGGCGTCGGGACATGATACGCGGCCACGATGCGAGTGGCTCGCGGCGACCAGCATGGTCAGTTGCTGGACAGTTCCAGCTTCAGGCCCAGTTCCGCCATCGGTGATTGCTCCTGCTGCAGATCGGACTCGCTGAGCGGGTGCTGCTCGAACCAGGCGATCGGCAGGGTCAGGCGCAGGCGTTGGCTGGTGGCAGCCAGCCGCATCGGTGGCAGCGACTCGGCCCGTCGGGCACGACGAAACAATACGGCCAGGCGCAACAGCGCGGTGGTGTAGCGGGCCAGCTGGCGATAGCGTTGCGGCAGTGCCGAGATCACGGCCTTGTCGGGCTTGCGCCGATGCATCTGGACCACCGCGGCCAGCAGCTGCTGCTCCTGCCGGGAGAAGCCGGCAAGATCGGCGTGGCGCAGGATATAGGCGCCATGGTGATGGTGCTGGCTATGCGCGATGGCCAGGCCGATCTCGTGCACCCGTGAAGCCCACGACAGCCACTCGCGTGCGCTGGCGTCCAGCTTCCATGGCTTGGCGACCTGGTCGAACAGCATCAGTGCCGTCGATTCCACCCGGCGCGCCTGGGCGCGATCCACGCCGTAGCGGGTAGCCAGCGCATCGATGCTGGCGGTGCGTGGATCGCTGCCGCCGGCGCGGCCGAGCAGATCCCATAGCAGGCCTTCGCGCATCGAGCTTTCGCAGACGCGCAGACGCTCGATGCCGAGCGCGGCGAATGCGGCCTCGAAGATCACTACGCCACCGGCGAACACCGGCGTGCGCTCTTCCATCAGGCCTGGCAGCTTGAGCGTGCTGATCTGCCCCTGTTCGAGCAGCGCATCGCGCAGCGAGGCCAGCGAGGCGGCCGTGATGCCATCATCCGAAAGCTTCATGGCATGCACGACGGCGCCGATCGACCGGGCCGTGCCGGAGGAACCGTAGGCGTCTTGCCAGCCCGATTCGAGGTAATCCTCGGCAAACTGCTGCAACAGCACGCCGATTTCGCTGCGTGCGCGCTGCCAGCGCTTGCGGGTGAGTTTGCCGCCGGGGAAAAAACGCACGGTCGAGGCGATGCAGCCCGCCTGCACGCTTTCGGTGTGCAGCGGCGCCAGCCCACGGCCGATGATGAATTCGGTACTGCCGCCGCCGACGTCGATGACCAGTCGCGGTTCGCGCGAAGCGGGCAGGTCATGCGCTGCGCCGAGAAAGATCAGGCGACCTTCTTCGCGACCGGATACAACCTCGATGGGATGGCCGAGAGCGGCCTCGGCGGCGGTGAGGAATGCCTGCGGCGAAGCCAGCCGGCGCACCGTATTGGTAGCCACCGCACGCACCCGCACCGATGGCAGGCCGGCGATACGCTGGCCGAAGCGGGCCAGACAATTCAGCGCGCGGGCGCGCCGCTCGGCATCCAGCGTACCGTCGGCACGCAGGCCGGCGGCCATCCGTACGGTGTCGCGCAGGCGGTCGATCACCCGTGGCTCACCGTGCTCCATGCGCGCTACCACCATGTGGAAGCTGTTCGAGCCCATGTCGACGGCGGCGATCAGTTCGCCATCGCGGATCGGTGTCTGATCGGCTGGACTCACGCGCACGCTCCCGGGAGTACGAAGCGCGGATTCTCGCATGCGTGGATGAGGA
>JBAPPP010000030.1:0-3253 GCA_049280175.1 Rhodanobacter sp. | reverse complement strand
TAGTCGTAGTTGAATTTATCCGCAGCCTGCACGTTGGCGTAGTAGTTGTCCGGGCTAAGCGTGAGGCCCGACCAGTCGCGCCATTTGTCCGGGTAACCGATCTTCGGAACGAACGTGGCCCATTTCTCCAGCGCCTTCTGCTTGGTCGCATCGCTCATCCACGGCAGATTCTCGATGCGCGTCTTGTAGGCGGCACGCAGGTTGTTGACCAGTTCCTCGGCACGCTGCTTGGAGGCCGGCGAAAAATTGTGGGCCACGTACAACTGACCCAGCGCCATGCCCATGCCGTCGTTGGTGGTGCTCAGCACACGCTTCCAGCGCGGCTCCATTTCCTTCTGACCGTTCAGGGTTTGATCCTCGAACGCGAAGTCCTCCTGCTGGAATGGCGCGGACAAGTACGGTGCCGCATTAGCGATGGCGTGATAGCGGAAATAGGCCTGCCATTGCTCGATCGGCGCGTCGCCGAGCATCTTCTGTACCTCGGCGAAGAACTTCGGCTGCGACAACGAGAAGCCGTCCTTGACGTCGGCTCCCTGTGCCTTGAAGAACGCGGCCCAGTCGAAGTCCGGAGTTACCTTGTCGGCGTCGGCAAGGCTCACGTAGTGGTAGCGGTTCTCCGGCTTGCGCATATCCACCGGCACCAGCGAGGCGGCGGCCAGGCGCGTCTCGAACGCCAGCACGGCCTTGGCCCGCTGTTGCGCACTCGCGGCAGAGACGCCGGTGAGTTCGAGCAATTTGGCTATATGCGCCACATAAGCCGTGCGGATTTTTTCGTAATCCGGCTTGCTGTAGTAATCCGCAGTCGGCAGGCCGAGGCCGCCCTGGTTGGCGTACGCAATATCCCGATTCGAATCCTTGAAGTCAGCGTTGCCGGAGAAGCGGAACAACACTGGTTCGCCGAGGGCGTAGCTGTCACGAATGTAACCGACCACGTCGGCACTGCTCTTCAAACCATCGATATGTGCCAGTTTCGGCTTGATCGGATCGAAGCCGGCGCGATTGACGGCGGCCTCGTCCATGCCGGAGGCATACAGATAACCGATCTTCTGTTCGATCGAACCAGGGGCTGCCTTGGCGGCTTTGCTGGCGGCATCTTCGACGATCTTGTGTTGCACGTTCAGGCTCGCTTCGCGCAGTTCGTCGAACGAACCCCAGCGTGTGCGATCGGCGGGAATCGGATTCTTGGCGACCCATTGCGCATTGACGAAGCCGTTGAAGTCGCTGCACGCGTTGATCTTGCCGTCGAGCTCCTTCACGTCGAAAACCGTGGAGGGTGCGGCGATCGCGTTGGTGAACAGGGCGATGCCGACGGCAAAGGCCAGCGGTTTCACGATGCGGTGCTTCATGGATGTCCCCTTGGTGCGCGTTGGTGAGCCGGATGCCCCGATGCCGGGCATGACGATCCTGAACCGTAGGCAGGAAGTCACGTGGCAGACAGTGTCGAAGGTCACGGTCGCGCGGCGGTCATGCATCTGCTGAAGATCATGGTGAGCAAGCGGCGCGGGCATTATCATCGCCACATGAATAAGCCTCTCTCTCTCATTTTTCGTGCGGCTGGGATCGCCGATGTTCCTGCCATCGTGGCCCTGGTCGAATCGGCCTATCGCGGCGATTCGGGCCGGCGCGGCTGGACCACCGAATCGGAGCTGCTCGACGGCCGTCGCACCGATGAGGAGGCGGTAGGCGAACTGGTAGCCCGGCCCGGCAGTTGCGTGCTGCTGGCCGAAAGCGAAGGACAGCTGATTGCCAGTGCCCATGTGGAGCGGCAAGGCGAGTCCGGCTATTTCGGCATGTTTGCCGTGGACCCCGATCAACAGGGCGGTGGTCTCGGCAAGGCGGTGCTGGCTGAGGCGGAGCGACTTGCGCGCGAACAGTGGCATTGCCGTGCGATGCGTATGACGGTGATCGTGCAGCGTTCCGAACTGATCGCGTGGTACGAACGCCGGGGGTATCGGCGCAGCGGTGAATATCAGCCGTTCCCCTATGGCGACGAGCGCTTCGGCATTCCCCGTCGCGATGATTTGCGCTTCGAAGTGCTGGTCAAGGATCTTGGAGCTCCCGCCGGACTGCTGGCATGAATGGCTGGGTGAAAGTCGGCACGCGAAGCGACTTGCTGCCCGGCGAATTCAAGGTCGTATGGGACGGCGACACCTCGATTGCGGTCTACAACATCGACGGTGCGCTATACGCAATCGAGGACGTGTGCACGCATGACGGCGGTGAGCTGGCCGGCGGCGACGTGCATGGCTTCGAAGTGGAATGCCCGCGCCACGGTGCGCGCTTCGACCTGCGTGACGGGGCCGTGACCCGTCCCCCCGCCTATGAGCCGATCGCGAGCTTTCCGGTACGCGAAGAAGACGGGGCCATCTGGACACGGGACGATCGTTGATTTTGCTGTCTCGTAGGGAACTCTGCCAACACCCGGCTGTCCTGCGGCATTGGCTCTGGGGCTAGGTTTGGCGCGATGTTCCAGGTTTCCGCTCAGCATTCGTTAGGAAAAGGGAAAGGGCGCCGAAAGGCAGTTTTCCTACCCTGTAAGGCATCGTTACAAGAGTGATTCTCGATGTCTGCTTCTGGCTGGACCATCCTGTGTGATTTTGACGGCACGATCTCCGTCGAAGACGTTATCGACTCCCTGCTCGATCGTTTTGGCCGTTCCGGCTGGGAAGTGCTGGAGCAGGATTGGCGTGCCGGCCGCATCGGCTCACGCGAATGCATGACCGGGCAGGTCGAGCTGCTGCAGATGACTCGCGCGGAGCTCGACACGCATCTGGCCGGGTTGTGGATCGATCACGCGTTTCCGGGCTTCGTGGCGAAAGCGCGTGAACTGAATGTGCCGATTCGCGTGGTCAGCGACGGTCTCGATTACGCGATCCACAAGATTCTCGGTCGCTACGGCCTGGACGACTTGCCGTTGGCCGCGAACCATCTCGCGCCCGCCGAGCCGCCGAAGCAGTGGCAGTTGACCTCGCCGTTCCAGGCTGACGGTTGCCGCAGTGGTACCTGCAAGTGCGCCTGCGTGGCACAGGCAAGTCAGACCGGCGCCAAGACCTTGCTGATCGGCGATGGCGCGTCGGATTTCTGCGCCGCTGATCGCGTCGATTTCGTGTTCGCCAAGCATCGCCTGATCGAACATTGCCGCGCTGCCGGCATCGACTACGTGCCGATTACCGGCTTCGAGGATGCGCTCGAGTTCCTGCCGATGCTGCTCGACGGTAGTCTCGCCAGCCATGCCCATCACCATCACCACGCG
>JBAPPP010000029.1:0-23281 GCA_049280175.1 Rhodanobacter sp. | reverse complement strand
CGGTGGTGGTCATCCTCAGCGCGCTGCTGTGGCAATTTACGGCCGAGCGTTCGGCCGACGTGGATCACGATCGTTTCATGGGTGCGCTGGTCAGCAGGGCACTCCCGCCAGACGACGATGCCGCTACGCTGCAAACATCGCTGGCCGGGTTGGTGGTTCCACCGATCGAGGGTCTGGCGCTGTATGGCCGTGATGGAGTGCGTCTGGCCGGCGCGGGCAATCAGGCCGGGATCAACGGTCCCGCCGCGAGCGTGCCGAGCATGCCGAGCCACGCGAGCTCAGTGTCGCGGATCATCCGGCTCGACGATGGCCGTGTGATCGTCGCCCGCATGCATACGTCTTCGCTCAATCTCCATCTCGGCGGACTTGCGTTGATCGCCTTGATAGCGCTGGCCGTTGCGCTGGGCACGTATCCGGTGGTGCGCCGCATGACCCGGCGACTCGAGGAGCTCGCCAGCGATGTGGATCGCTTCGGCGGTGGTGACTTGGCGGTACGTTCCACAGTGTCCGGCCAGGATGAAGTGTCTGGTCTGGCCACCAGCTTCAACACCATGGCCGACCGTGTCGCAAAACTGCTCGAGGCGCACAGCCGCATGCTGGTCAACGCCTCACATGAATTGCGCTCGCCGCTGGCGCGCGTGCGACTGGCACTGGAGCTTTACGAGACTGCGCCGCGTGCAGAGTTGTTGCAGGGCATGCGCCAGGATTGCGCAGAAATCAGCGAGCAGATCGAGGAGATTCTGCTGGCCAGCAAACTGGAAACGGTAGATATCGCGCTGACACGGGACACGTTGGATCTCGCCGTGTTGGTGGCGGAAGAGTGCTCGCGACTCGATATTGCGTTCGAGATCGTCCCCGCGGAGGTCCGCGGAGACGGGCGGCTATTGCGACGGCTGATCCGCAACCTGCTCGAAAATGCGCTGAAATACGGCGGCCACGGTGTGGATGCCCTTCTTGCCCTGGATGATCAAGGCAGCCGCATCCTGCAGGTCGGCGATCGCGGACCGGGCATCATTGAAGCCGAGCGCGAAGCCATTTTCGAGCCGTTCTATCGCCCCGCCAACACCGCAGAGACCGGCAATGGCTGGGGGCTCGGACTGGCGCTGGTCAGACAGATCGCCAGTCACCACCACGGCAGTATCTGCTGTTTGCCGCGAGTAGGCGGTGGCTGCGTCTTCGAACTGACGTTGCCTGCACCCGACGAAGCGAACTGAATCATCCCTTACGGCGAAAGCAGATCAGTGCTGCCGTGGTGAATGTTCGAGACCGCGCAACTTCTCGATGTCGAGCAGATCCAGCCCCTGCCGGTCGATCCTGATCAGGGCGCGATCGCGGAGGCGGGCCAGCAGGCGGCTGACCGTTTCGGTCGCCAGTCCCAGGTGGTTGCCGATATCGGCGCGTGACATGGGCAAGGGCAGGCGCTCCGCTGGTAAACCAAGCGCCGCTCGGCGATCGCGCAGATCGATCAGGAACCTGGCCATACGCTCTTCTGCGGGATAGTCGCCACTGCAGAGCTGAGACTGCCGGAGCTGCCGGCTCAGCACCTGCATCAGATGCCATTGCACGTTGGTCTGGCGATGGGCGAGTTGGCGAATGGCGGCAAACGGAAACTTGCAGAACTGCGTCTTGCCCAGCGCTACGACGGCGTTGTCGTACTGATCCCGACTGGCGGCATCCAGTCCGATCACTTCGCCGGGAAGATGGAAGGCGAGTACCTTTTCGCGGCCGATGATGTCCACCATCACGGTCTTGGCCATGCCTGTCTGTACCGCGTAGAGCGCGCGAACCGGAGTCGAGGGACGATACAGATATTCGCCGTCGCGCAACGGTCCGGAGCGCTCGACGAGATGGCGCAAACCGGAGAGCTCCGGCTTGCCGTAACCGCCCGCCTCGCAGGACGTCACATGCGCACAGCCAACGCAAAAGCCGGGCGGCGAGTTGCGCAGAAGAGAAGATGATTCCATGGCCTCGATTGTCTGCATGACGGTACTCCTGGATTTCCATTTCGTAGGGCAGTGGCACTTGAACATGATCCGCCTTGATCGCGTTGGAATGGGGTCGATGCGTGGTTTTGCCGCATGGGCCTGAGCGGTATTCCACACCGTTGCGATCACGCGGGGGCAGACGCAGACAGCCTTCAAGATGGCTGCGGCAAATCGTCGCGACGCGCGTAAAAGTTCGATGGCTATTGATTGAAATCAAGATGACGTGCGAGCGCTTTGTCGATCATGCGGGCAGACCTCACAGATAAGGATGCTGCCCATGAAATTTTCGATTCCATTGCTCGCTGCTGCCGTACTGGCTGCCTTCGGCATGCCCGTTGTGCACGCTGCGGATAACAACTGGGTGGTTCGCTTTGGTGCAACCGCAGTCGTTCCGAAGTCCGACAACGGCAACCTTGCCGGCATGCAGGCAAACGTGAGCGGTGACTTGAAGCCATCCGCCAGCCTGGAATACCTGCTCACGCCGAACTGGGGTGTAGAGCTGCTTGCGGCGGTGCCGTTTCAGCACAACGTGCGGTTGGATGGGATGCAGGCCGCAAGGACCCACGAGCTGCCGCCGACGCTCGGTGTGAACTACCATTTCATGCCCGAGCGCGTGATTTCGCCGTTCGTGGGCGTGGGCGTCAACTACACCCTGTTCTACGACACCAAGGGCGTCGGCCCGATCGAGGGCACACGCGTCAAGATCGACAACAGCTGGGGTATGGCCGCTCATGCGGGCTTCGACTACAACTTCTACCCGAGCTGGGTTTTCACCGCGGACGTGCGCTGGATCGATATCTCGAGCGACGTGCATGTCAACGGCAGCAATGTCGGCCATACGACGATCAATCCGCTGGTCTACGGCCTGAGCTTCGGCTATCGCTTCTGATCGCAGGACGGCCCGCGAGAGCCGTTCTTCATGCGGGAGGTCGTGCATGACCTCCCGCGGCGTAGTTGTCCCCTGCAAAGCTGCCAGCGGGACGTTCGAGTACGCCGAGGGCTTTCATGCCCGCAAAAGGCTGCTTGGTAGCCTCGTGTCTTCGGTTGCCCATGCCGAGTCGAAACCGCCGGCCTGACTTGTCGTATCCGCATGGTCAGGGCCATCTCGAGATGGCCTGCCGCGATGATCCCGGCTCGGGAGCCCTACAGAAATTCCCCGCGCTGCCGATGTAACCGGTGAGTCACCTCGACCATCGGAAATCCGTTTGGCCCCGTCAGTAGCCCCTCGCCGCAGTGCCGGATCTGCTCGCCGGGCCGCTGCGAGCCACTCCGGGACGTCGGCAGTGACGCTGTCTGCATCTGCCCAAGGGGATATCTGCCCGCATGAGCCACCACAAACATCATTCGAAGCTGTCGAGCAGCCGCGTGGACTGGAGTGATCCGCACCTGGAGTCACTGCTGCAGAAAACCGAGAGCTGGAAGCTCGATAACCGGGGCAGCTATTCGCCACTTGAGGTGCAGATCCATATTGGCTGGGGCGCCGCCACCGGTAAGGCCGCGTTGCTGGTATGGGAGCGCGATCAGGTGATGGTGGTGGAAACCCGCTTTCCGCTTACGCCGGGCGAGCATATTCGCGTGGACTGTCACCTGGGTGACAGCATCCGCACCGTGTGGGGCACGGTCATCGAGGGACGTGAAGGGAATCGCACCGAAGATCGGGCCAACGGCGTCTATGTGAATTGGCTGCACTTGCGCTGACAGCGAGAAGGAAACCTGATCAGGTTTCCTCGACCAGGCCGGCCTTCAACGCCCGATCCTGATTGCTGAAGATCGCCATCGCCGTGCGCATGCGCAGAAAGCCCAGCTTCCGGTAGAAACCTTCCTTCCCCGGATTGGCATACAGGATGATCTTCTTGTGTCCCGCGGAGAGCTCCTTGAGCGTGGTGATGATGGCCTTGCCGAGCCCCGCGCCCTGGTGGTCGGGATGAATCGCGATATCGCACAGGTAGGCGCAGTCGATGCCGTCGGCGAGGGCTCGCCCAGCGCCGATCAGCTTGCCGTCGTCATAGACAAAACATTTGTAGCGGCTGTTGGAGAACACAACCTTCAAGTCCTCCGGCTTCTTGTCCCCTAGTGGCGCTACCCGGTATAGCTGTGACAACTCGTCCCAGTCGACGGAACCTTGTTCAAAGATCCACTGCATTGTCCCGACCTCCATAGCGAGTAGGTTGGGGTAAGCGTAGCGAACCCCAATGAGTGCCTCAGTCGCCCCGTTCGATACGTTGGGGGGCGCTTCGCTTGCCCAAACTTACGCGATGCGTCCCGAGGCGGCAGCCCAATCCATAAGACAACGAGCCGGTAGTTCCATCGTCCACGATCCTTGAAGGCTAGCCTCCGATCGAGGCCGCGAAGCCGCGGAGGAAATCGCCCAACTGCTTGCGTATGGCCTCGTCCTGCAATTCACCGTGCTCGTCGAATGCCCGGTGGGCGTGCGACACCAGCAGGCGGCCGCCTGACCATTGCCGCGTGCCGAGCGCCTTCAGTGTCTGCAGCCAGGCGTTCTGGGCGAGGATGGTGCCGAAGCTGCCGGGCGATGCGCCGATCACCGCGAACGGGCGATGACCGAAGACGCGCGGAATGTCGGCTGGCGGTCGTGACAGCCAATCGATCGCGTTCTTGAACACTCCGGGTATGCCGTTGTTGTACTCCGGCGTCACCAGCAGCACTCCATCGCTTGCGACGATGCGTTCCTTCAGCGCGGTGACTGCTGCGGGCAACCCTTCGCGCTGCTCCAGATCACCGTCGTAGAGCGGTATGCCATGCACCGTGGCGACATCCAGCGTGACACCGGTATCGACTAGCGTTTGGGCTGCGCGCAGCAGTGCAGTGTTGTAGGACTGCTCGCGCAGGCTGCCGGAGATGCCGAGGATCTTGATCATGTGTGGCGCCGGGCAAGGGGCGATGCATCGGTGGAGGAGCCAGCGGCATCCATCTCCCATCGCGTGGTCATAAGCACCTCACCGGTCAACAACTCGTGGGGCGGGCAGGTATTCGCTATCCGCAGCAGGCGTCCCGGCGACGGGCCGGCACTGGCTCCGTTCGCTCCGGGTGGCGCGTCTACCGGCCATGTATGCGCAAAGTCAACCGTCAGGGTAACGGTGAACGGGGTAAGGCAACGGGTTGCCCGGACAATGGATGTTGTCATGAAGGTGCTATCCCTGTGCATGTTCGTACCATCTTCGCTCCATTTGCGTTTACATGCCAAAAGCAATCACTGGATTGCCCTGACGCACGGTGCTGCAGCACGATCCGATGCCTTTCATCAACGATTGAACACGCCGGCACTTAAATCGATGAGGACTCACGGAGTAATTCGTCGGTCGCCGAAATAGCCGATTCTTCATGCTGCTGCGCGACGAAAAAGGTGTTGCTGCATTTGATCCGGGCCCTGCATTTCGTCACTGCGACTACCGACGATATCGACGTTGCGGGCAAGACACCGCAAGTGACGCTGCGTCGCATCCCTTCGTGCCAGCAAAGCGATTAGCGCAGTCAGCTAATTGACGTTCAGAAGATACGGTGCCCCAGATCGCGGCTATCGATGGGGCTTGCGCGGATGTTGGTCCAGCCCTGTCAAACAGCGCGTCTTTCGTCAGTTCTGGCATCGCCGACGGTTCTCAATCTAGCCGTCCATACGCGCAACGGATCAGATTTACGCACGCGCCCGAAAAAAGTTCTCGTGCCACTTTGAGAATCGTCTGATGTTTTTCCGCCGCGCTATGTGCGCTGCGCATGGCACGGGCAATTCGACCGCACTCGAGCGCATGCATTTTCAGAGTTTTCTCATGGCCGCGGTTGGTGCGCATCCGGAAAATTAACAGGTCAGGACTTTGTCGCTTGGTGTGCTCCAAGTCCCAATCAAACGCATTCACACCTAATCCCTACAGCAAGCGCTTCTCATTAGAGAGGCAGGAAAAGTCATGAACCGTATTTATCGCGTTGTCTGGAACTCGGCAACAAATTCCTGGGTCGTGGCTTCCGAAATGGCCAAGGGCCGCAAGAAGTCGTCCGTCAGCAAGGCTGCCAAGGTGTTGAGCCTGGCCATTGCTGTCGCGGCAGGCAGTAGCGGGTTGATATCCACGGCGGATGCTCAGTCAGTCACCCCGGTGACGGCAGATTCGACCACGACCGATGCAGGCAACGTGAGTCAGGTGCAGCAGCCGGTAGGCATGCTTGGCGACGATACCAGCGGATGGATTCTGGAAGCCAATGGCGTAAATCCGGGCACGGTGGGTGGGGCCAACAACACCGTCAACGTAGTGAATGGCGTCAACACCGGTGCCACCTACAACCCGGTCACCGGCAATCTTGAAATTGACGTGGTCACCAACCCTACATTCACCGGCTTGGTCACGGCCAAGAAGGGCCTGAACATGAGCGGCACCGTGATCAGCAATGTTGCCAATGGCATCCAGGCGACCGACGCTGTCAACTTGGGTCAGCTCAACTCGGTGCTGGGCGACGGTGTGCCCTATTTTCACGTCAATTCGACCGCAGCCGATTCCCAGGCCATCGGTACGGATTCGATCGCGGTGGGTCCCAAGGCGGTGGCCGGTGCAGTCAACACCGAGCTGGACACTGCCATGGGCGCCAATGCGGCGGCCACCGGTGGCAGCTCGATCGCCCTTGGTAGCTATACGGTCGCCTCCGCTGCGGGATCCGTCGCTGTGGGCAGTAGCGCCGCCGCGACTGCCGTTGGTGACGTGATGGTGGGCTCGAGCGCGGGTCTGTATGCCGTGAGCCTCGGCAATAACACGGGTATTGGCAATCAGGCGGGCCGTCAATCGAACGGCGCCTTCAATACGGCGGTCGGTTCGGATTCGGGCGAGTATGTCAACGGCTACTACAACGTGGCGGTGGGCACCCTGGCTGGCAACTTGATGACGGCCAACAACACGGTGAGCGTGGGCGCGTCGTCGAGGGTGAGCGCGACCAACAGCGTCGCCATTGGCGCGAGCGCCGACGCCTCCAGTGCAAACTCAGTGGCGCTGGGCGCCAACAGCACGACCACGGCCGTTTTCAGCCAGGCTGCTTACAACCCGTTTAACGCCGCTGTCAGTGGCCGCATTCCCGCTGGTGAGGTGTCGGTTGGCTCGGCGGGTGCCGAGCGTCGCCTCACCAATGTGGCAGCCGGCTCGGCGATGACCGATGCGGTCAATGTGAGCCAGTTGCAGTCGGTGGCTGCGGTGGCTGGCGCTGGATGGACGATGGAAGCCAACGGCGTGAATCCGGGCACCGTAGGTCCGAATGCTCCCAACACGGGTGGCGTGAAAACGATCAACGTGGTCAATGGCGTCAATACCGGCGCCACGTACAACCCGGTCAGCGGCAACCTTGAAATCGATGTGGTCAACGCACCCACGTTCAGTGGCCTGGTCACGGCTCAGAAGGGCCTGGACATGACCGGCACCAAGATCATCAACGTGGGTCCTGGCGTTGCCCCTACCGACGCCGTGAACTACGGCCAGCTTACGGCGGCGGTGAGTAATGCGTCGGAATACTTCCATGCCAATTCGACTGGCACGGACTCGAACCCGATCGGTGCCGATAGCGTGGCAATCGGCACTTCCGCGGTGGCCAGCAATGCTAACGACGTGGCGCTGGGCAGCAATAGCACGACTGCCGCGGCTGTGGGTACGTCCTCAGTAACGGTGGGTGGCGTGACGTCGGCGGTGGCGAGCTCTGCGCCAGTGGCCACGGTCAGCGTGGGTTCCCAGGGTAGCGAGCGCACGATCACCAACATGGCAGCCGGTCGGGTGTCCGCGACCAGCACGGACGCCGTCAACGGTTCGGAACTGTACGCCACCAACCAGGCAGTGGATCAGACCAACACCGACGTCACCAACCTGAGCAACACGGTCACCAACCAGGGCGACCAGATCAACAGCATCTATACCACCGGCACCAAGTATTTCCACGCCAACTCCACCGGCGCGGATTCGGTGGCAACCGGTGCGGACAGTGTGGCGATCGGCACCGGTGCAGTGTCCAACAACGCGAACGATGTGGCACTCGGTGCCGGTTCGGTCACGGCGGCGGCCAATGCCACCCCGAGTGGCTCGATTGCGGGTACCACCTACAGCTATGCCGGCGGCACGCCGACCAGCGTGGTGAGCGTGGGCAGCGTTGGCAACGAGCGTCAGATCACCAACGTGGCGGCTGGTCAGGTGTCGGCGACCAGCACGGATGCGGTGAACGGATCGCAGCTCAACGCGACCAACACCAGCATCAACAACCTCAGCAATACGGTGACGGCGGCCACCACGGGTATCGTCAAGTACGACGTCAACACTGACGGTAGTGTCAACTACAACAACGTGACGATGGGCGGCAGGACTTCCACGGACGGTGGTGTGACAGGTGGCACAAAGATCACCAACGTGGCGCAGGGCGAGCTCTCTTCGACCAGCACGGATGCGGTGAACGGTGCGCAGCTCAACCAGACCAACACCAATGTCACCAACCAGGGTAACCAGATCAACAGCATCTACACCACGGGCACCAAGTACTTCCACGCCAATTCCACGGGTGCGGATTCGGTGGCGACGGGCCAGGACGCGGTGGCGATCGGCATGAACGCCCAGGCAACGGCGGACAGCAGCGTGGCACTGGGTGCCAACAGCACCACCACGGCCAACCTGGCTGCCGCTGCCTACAACCCGGGCACCGGCACGCTGGCCGGTATGACGCCGGCGGGTGAGGTGTCAGTGGGCTCGCAGGGCAACGAACGTCGCATCACCAACGTGGCTGCCGGTGCCGATGCTACCGATGCGGTGAACGTATCGCAGCTGATGTCGGTATCGACGGCTATGAATGGGCTTGCCCAGGACGCGGTGCTGTACGACAACAGCCAGCATCAGTCGGTGACCTTTGGTGGCGCGGGTGCCAGCGCTCCGGTGATCTTGCGCAACGTGGGGCCGGGTTCTGCGGGTACCGACGCGGTCAACGTGAACCAGCTCAATGCACTGCAGACCCAGGTCACCAACATCGACGGTCGCGTGACCAACATTGAAAACAACGGTGGCGGTGGTGGTGGCACCGCGATTCCGTACCTGGCAGGCAACACTGGTAACGGCACCAACAACCATGCGAACGCAGGCGACTCTGCCGGCGTGGCGCTTGGCTACAACGCCGACGCCTCCGGTGACAACGCGTCCGTGGTTGGTCAGAACGCGACGGCGCTGGGTTCCTACGGCACGGCGGTTGGCAATGACTCCTACGCCGCTGGCGCGAACGATACGGCGCTGGGCGGCAATGCCAAGGTAAATGCCGATGGTAGCGTCGCAGTAGGTGCCGGCGCGCAGGTTAGTGCTTCGGCCACCAACGCGGTGGCGATGGGTGCCAATGCCTCGGTTGCTGCCGCTTCCGGCACAGCTGTGGGCCAGGGCGCCACGGTGCAGGCACAGGCGACCGGTGCGGTGGCACTGGGGCAGGGCTCGGTAGCGGATCGTGCCAACACGGTGTCGGTGGGTTCGGCTGGTAACACGCGCCAGATCACCAACGTGCAGGCCGGTGTGCAGCAGACCGATGCCGTCAACGTGTCGCAGCTCAGCGGTGTCACGAGTGCCTTGGGTGGCGGTTCCACGGTTGATAATTCGGGCAACGTGGTTGCTCCCAGTTACAACGTGGGTGGCAACACGTACAACAATGTCGGCGACGCGCTGGGCAATCTGGATAGCCGTCTGAATGACAACTTCAACCAGCTCAACAACGAGATCAACCAGAACGCCCAGCAGGCCAATCGCGGCATCGCCGCATCGGCTGCCTTGGTGCAGGCCACGCCGTACATGCCAGGACGCACGATGCTCAACGCCGGTGTGGCGAGCTATCGCGGCGAATCGGCGCTCGGTGTCGGTGTATCACGCTGGAGCTCCGATGGTCGGATAAACGTCAATGCGG
Source organism: Rhodanobacter sp. (assembly GCA_049280175.1). Taxonomy (GTDB): domain Bacteria; phylum Pseudomonadota; class Gammaproteobacteria; order Xanthomonadales; family Rhodanobacteraceae; genus Rhodanobacter. Next base: position 13,397 of record JBAPPP010000029.1, on the reverse strand, counting down.
GTGTGTCTGCCGCGATGCACGATCAGCCGATCTTCCGCGTGGGTGTTGGCGTGGTGCTTGGCGACTGAGGAAAGTCGCCAATCCTAGGGCCTGGAAAAATCCAGGCCCTCTCGCTGACTGGAGTGAACCCATGAAACTATCCGTACTATCCGTGGCGTTGGTTGGCCTGCTGGCTGGCTGCGCAAGTCATCAGGCGCGCGATCGCCTTAACGTGCAGGACCCGACTGTGCTTCAGTCAGGTTTTGCGGCCCAACAAAGTGTGGAAGCTGGCGCACCGACCAAGGAGTGGTTGGCCAGATACCAGGACATGCACGGCTCCATGCTGCCGGAGCTGGATCAGCGACTGCACGCGCTTGACCCCCAAGCCTCAGCCTACGACCGCGCGAAAGCAGCGTGTTGGATCGATGCGGCCAGGGAAGAACACAAGTTCGGCAACCAGTGGGGCTTTGTCCCCGAAGCCATGGGCGAGGCGGATCGGTTGATCACCGACCTGGAGCACAAGCAGGTGCCATCAGCGGGTAATCCGAAGTTGCGCACCGTGTCGGAAGTTCGCCCTGATCTTTGGGCGAAGCTCGGCGTGGAAAAGAAGAAAGCGGATGCCAGGAGAGATTGCGACGAACCCGAGCGAATTCTCGCGTGCGGCGAAGTTCAATTGATGCATGCAGGGCACGAAGCGTGGCGGCGCAGTTTCGACAAGTCGCAGCAGCGTGTCGATGCATTAATTGACGACATGAACGGAATCGACGCAAAGATCGACAGGTGTCCAGTAGTTGAGGTAAACGAGTCTGAGGCTCGCCCGCCTCTTATTCGAACGATCAAGACCGACGCATTGTTCGGCTTCGATCGTGGCGACGAAGCGGGCATGCGGCCCGAAGGCATCGCGGGCCTGGACAAGCTGGCGAACGAGTTGGAGCACGGCGCGGCCGTGAAGCACATCGACGTGGTGGGCTACGCCGATCGTCTAGGTGGCGTGTCGTACAACGATCGACTATCCGCGATGCGTGCAATTACGGTGCTTCGCTATCTGCAGGCGCATGGGCTTGCTGCCGTGCCGATGAGCTCCCGCGGCGAGGGTGCGCGTGAGCCGGTCGTCCAGTGCAATGACGGTCCACATAAGGCGCTGGTGGCCTGTCTGGCCCCCAATCGTCGCGTCGAGTTGCTCATCTATACAACGGACCTCCCCATAGAGGCGCATGGTGACGAGCTGTGATTGGAGACAAGTATTCGCTGGAGTAATCATTGAGCCAGGGCGCATCCCGATGGAATGCGCCACAGGCTGAATGGCAGATATCCAGCTCCTTCCGCGCAACATCAAAGGCAAAGATTTATGTCAGCATTAAAAACAATCGAACGTGGTTACGATCTTCTTATCCGGATATTGACAGTGATCATCACGTTGGCGCTGCTCGTCGGCGCGTGCGTCGTGACCATCAACTGGTTACGAGCCACTGCCACTGCGCCCGTTGCCAAGACTCTGGAAATGCCAAAGGTGTCGGCAAGTGACCTCGTCACGCACGTCGTCACACCAGACGCTTCGGTCGGCATAAGCTCGAGCAACCCGGACTACGCTTCGTATGAGCGCGTTCGCAAGGCAGTAGCCGAGTTTGCGGAAAAGCATAAGGTGGAAGACGATGACGTTGGCATGGACGACGTTCTGAACAAGGTAAAGTCCTCGGCCGATGGTGAAGAGACGACGGAGCTGACGCATGCCTATGTTTCGGGGGTGGCCGATGCGCTTGAGCACACACTGGCAGACCCGAAAATCGATACGTTGCTAGCCAAGGCCGCCAAGGCTCAAGAGAACTCCGACGACAGCTCCGACTCCGATACCACCAAACCCATGGATGTCGTGAGTAGTATCCTGGCTGGGTTCGATACCGAATTTGACCGCCAGGCGACGGCTGGCACTGACGGCAAAAGCCAGAAGGATCTCGAAAAGGTAAAATTGGACTCGTGGACAACACTGGCGCAGATTGGCGTGCCGCTGGGTCTGCTTGTGCTGTTGTTGCAGCTGCTCACCTTCGGCAAGCTTGCCCAGAGTCTGGGTGCCCGCCGTCGCGGCACACAGGGTCAAGCTTGATGCAATTGCCAGGCCTCTCTCTTGAATAGCAGAGAGGCTTGGTATTCATGTCGGACGTCGGGCCGGTCAGCAGAGTGCCGCGGAAGTATCAGGAAAACATGCCGTGTTCGCGCGCATACGCATAGATTTCAAGGTCGCTCTTCAGGCCGAGCTTACTCATGGCGTCCATCTTCTGACGACTTATCGTCTTGACGCTTCGGTTCAGCTGGGTAGCGATCTGCGACACGGAAAGGCCTGAGGCAAATAGCCTCAGTACTTCGGTTTCGCGCCCGGAAAGTTCGGTGTGCTCAGTGGAGGATTCGCCCACCCGGGTCGATTCAAGCGGGCCCCTGATCGCTTCACCCAGGTATTCTCGCCCATGGGATACCGCCTGGATGGCCAGGGTGAGCTCGGTCAGTGCATCGGACTTGTTCAAAAGTCCGCGAACCCCGGTGGCGAGGATCGAGCGCAGAACACCGAGGTTGCTCACCATGGTAAGTACGATGATGGGTACCATCGGCCAGCGCCGATTCAACTGGCTGAGCATGCTCAGTCCATCGGAAATTTGCCCGCCGGGCATGTTGAAATCCGTGAGTATCAGGTCGCAGGCTTCGAGATCGAGAGCCTGGAACAACTCGTCCGGTGAGCCGGCCTCGGCGACGACGGACGCGTTGGTGGCGTTCTCGATCAGCAAGCGCACACCGCTGCGAACTATGGGATGGTCATCGACCAGAATGATACGCAAAGTCACAGGTATCCCCATCCATCCACTCACAATGACGGTAGCGTAGCCGATCCCCCGCAGCGAGCGTGAAGGGGACGACAATCTGTTCATGTTGAGACGATTCTGATGGAGGGGTAAAAGGGCTACAAATAGGCTGGAGTTCCTCTTGCACCCATTGTGATTCTCATGCGCCACATGAATCCAGAGATCGCCGTTCACCCCATTGTCCCGCCGGCTTCCAGGGCTTTGGGGCAAGCTGGCTATTCAAGGGTTTTGTTCAGCGCGGGGGGCTTTTTTTCTGCACTGCTCGCGTTATTTCTCGTTTTTGGCGCTGCGTGGGCACAAGACTCGCGTTCCGTCGAACTGACTCCCGAGGCGTTGGCGTGGCGCAGCGAGCATCCTGTGGTGAATGTAGGCGTGTTCGCCGGAGATCATCTGCCTGCTGAAACATGGGTGGCGGGGCGGCCGGAAGGGTTTGGCGTCGACTACGCGAGCTTGCTGGCGGCGCGCGCCGGATTGAGGCTTGAGTTTCATCCTTTTTCCGAATGGGCAACGGTGACCTACGCCGATCCAGCCCAACCCATGCCTTACGATTTGTTGCTCGGACAGCTATCGACCGTGGAGGGCCGGGGCCGATTCGAATTTCTGCGCCCCTACGAGGCGGCCCACTTGATGCTGGTTGCCCGCAAAGGGGATCTGCAGATTCGCAGCGAGCGCGATCTTGACCATGCGCGTATCGCGATCGAGCGTCCATTCCGCGCCATCATTTCGATTTTGTCGGTCAGGTTTCCGCGAGCCACGCTGGTGTTTGCCGACGACGGGCGCCAGGCGATGAATATGCTGGCCAACGGTCAGGCAGATGCCTACATTGGTACAACGACCTCGCGTACCCGGGCACTGTTGAACGAGCGCAAGACCGATGACCTCAGGATGTTGTCGCCGTTGGACATGTCACCGATCGACATGGGCCTGGCGGTACCGCGCGACCGGACGATGCTTCTGCAACTGCTGCGCAAGGCTGAAGCCACGGTGACAGCCCAGGAGCTCGCGAGTCTGCATTCACGTTGGGGTTTGCTGGAGAGTGGCAGCGCACCGCCGCCGCTCGTAGCGGGTCTGAGCAAGGATGAGCGTGCGTGGCTGAGCACACTGCCGCCGCTTCGAGTGGGCTTTGAGGTCGATCGGCATCCGTATACCTTCGTCGATGGCGAAGGCAGGTTTGATGGCCTGGCAGCGGACTACGTCGAGATCCTGCAACGCGAGCTCGGACTGCGTCTGCAGTTTGTCCCGGCGCAGGACTTGAACAGCCTGCAACGCATGGTGCGTGCCAGGGAAGTCGACATGGTGGCGGCGACCATGCCGGGAGACTTTCGTGCGCAGGACATGACTCTCAGTCGTCCCTATGAGCACTTTCCCGAGGTGATCGTGGCGAGGTTGCATGGACCAGCGATTGCTGGCCCGGAAGATCTCGCCGGGCGCTTGGTAGCCGTGCGTGAGGAAGCGGGGCTGCTACCAAGATTGAAGATGCTGCTGCCGCGCAGCAATCTGCTGCCGGTGGGGAGCAATGAGGCGGGTCTGGAACTGGTCGCCTCGCACAAGGCCGACGCCTACATTGGTACCTTGCCGGCGATCGACCCGTTCATCCGTGATCGCTATGCGGCGACGCTTCGGGTGGTTGGGCCGGCAGGCGTGGACCAGGACTTCACGATTGGCGTCAACAGCGAATACGCAAAGTTGATGCCGTTGATCGACCGGGTACTCGCCAACATCACGGACGAAAAAAGCCAGGCCATGCGTAGTCGCTGGTTGACTGCCGAGTACCGGTACGGGGTGCCCTGGTCATGGGTTCTTGCCGGCCTCCTTATCTCGGCATTGGTGCTTGGCATCATCGGTTTTGCCTACTCGCGACTGCGCCTCATCATGCGCGCAAGGACTATTGCCGAACGCGAACTGGAGGCCCAGCTGAGCTTCCAGCAGGCATTGCTCGAGACGATCCCCTATCCAGTCTTCGTGAAGGATGCCGAAGGTCGCTATCTCGCCGTCAACCACGCGTACGAGACAATGTTCGAGTGTTCGCGTGCCGACATCGTCGGCCATACGCTGGTTGAGTCGCGGCATTTGAAAGGCGTGGATGCCCAGGCGATGCACCAGGCCGACCTGGACGTGCTGAGTAGCGGCGACAACATTCGTCGAGAGCTGCGCATGACCATGACCAATAGTCTCGGGCAGTCGCGCGATGTGCTTCTCTGGCTTCATCCCTTTGCCCGTGCACACGGCGAAGCAGCCCGCTTGCTTGGAACGCTGGTGGATGTGAGCGACATACGCGAGGCCGAGGCACGGGCCCTTGCCTCGGAGCAGCGCTTGATCGACACCAACGACAGTTTGCCCGGTGTCATCCTGCGCACGTCCATCGACAAAGACGGAGTTCGTACCTATGACCATGTCAGCGGACAGACTGAAGCCTTGTTCGGGATGACCCAGCAGGAGATCCTCGGTGGCTGGGCCCGCCCGCTGGAAGCGGCGCTTCCCGAAGATCAGCCGAAGGTCCTTGCAGTCATCCAGAAAATGATCGATGACCGAGCCCCCGGCATCGCTGAATTTCGCACGCGCATCAATGGCCGGATTCGTTGGATACGGGGTTCTGGTGGTGAGCCTCGGGACGAGGCCAACGGTGGTTTGTCGTGGAGCGTCTATTGCGACGACATCACCAATGAGAAGGAACAGGCGCGTGCTCTGGCCGAGGCTAAAGCAACCGCTGAAGCTGCAGTCGCTTCGAAAAGCGTGTTCCTCGCGATGATGAGTCACGAGATTCGCACCCCGATGGCCGGTGTGCTGGGGCTGGTCGAGCTGTTGGCGCAGACACCTCTCGATCGCGAGCAGGGGCACATGCTTGGCATGGTGCAGGATTCGGCTGGCGCACTGCTGCAAATTCTGGACGATCTTCTCGATTTTTCACGCATCGAGTCGGGGCGACTGGAGCTGGAAGCTCGTCCGTTCGACTTGCGTGCGCTGGCCGACGGCGTGGTCGGTCTGTTCGCCGCACGTGCCCACGAAAAGGGTATCCGTTTGTATTCGCCGTTGGATTGGCGACTGGCCGGAGAATATACCGGTGACGCCATACGTATACGTCAAATCATCACCAACCTGCTCAGCAACGCGCTCAAGTTCACCGAGAAGGGATGCGTTGAACTGCGTATAGAATTGGTGGGTGAAGAAGTGAATGGGCAGCGGCTGCGCATGTGTGTCGTGGACACGGGTATCGGTATTTCGAGCGAGCAGCTCGGTCGCTTGTTTCAGCCATTCACGCAGGCCGAAACGTCGACCACGCGCCGCTTCGGCGGCACCGGGCTCGGCCTGACAATCTGTCATCGCCTAGCCACCTTGATGGGTGGCGAGATCCGCCTGGTCAGCACGCCCGGTATCGGCACACAAGCCAGCTTTGAGTTTACGTTGCCGGTGGCTCGTGCGTTGCAACCGCCGACCAGCATTACCGGAAAAACGGTGCTGCTGTGTACGCATGACGGGATGCTCGAGCGTGAACTTTCCAATACGCTTTCAGCATTGGGCCTGAATCTGGTCGAGGCCGATGCTGCAGATTTGTGCGACTTCGATGCTGACGACGTCGACTTGTTTGTCGTCGATTCCGACATCGTGAAGGCGGGGCTGTTGCCACCGGGTGCAACCTGCATACGTCTGGTCGATGTGCCCGATCCTTGCGGGTTCTATGTTGAACAGGGTAGCGTCGTGCTGAGTTGCAATCCGCTGCTTTGGCGCTCGGCGGTAGATGCTTGCCATGCGGCGCTGGGTCTGGCGCCTGCTGAATCTACGGATAGCCGGTCGGCCAAGTCGGCAGAACACGACGAACGCATCCTCGTCGCTGAAGATCACCCCATCAACCGTGCAGTTATCTCGCGCCAACTTACTCGCCTTGGTTACGCGCATACGCTGGTCGAGAACGGCGAGCAGGCCCTGGTTGCAATGGCCGATGCCGACTACGACCTGTTGATCACGGATTGCCACATGCCTGTGCTTGATGGCTACGCATTGGCGCAACGCATTCGTGCCGCCGAATCTGCAGGCAAAGGCCATCTACCTATCATCGCGTTATCGGCCAGTGCGTTGCCCGAGCAAGTTAAACGTTGCCGGGACGCCGGCATGGATGACTTTCTGGCCAAGCCGATTCAACTTGATGAGCTGCAGGCCAAACTGGACGTCTATCTTCATCCAGCGTCGAAAGGGCCGGTATCGCCAGCGCCATCACATGACGCCATGCCCGATAGCCGGCTGTCTCTACTGATGGATGTGTTTGGCTCAGCCAGCAAAGTGCACGATGTACTCCGCGGTCTGCTGGATAGCGGCCGTCAAGATATGGCCGCGCTGGACAGTGCGATTGAGGACGGGGATGTCCAGAAGCAACGCGACCTTCTGCATCGAATCGACGGTTCACTGCGGCTGCTGGGCGACGGCGAAAATGCGAGCGATACAACGTCGAAAAACATTGTCCAGCAACGAGACGCACAGGCGAGTCGTCTGGATGCATTGGAAACGCTCGTGCATGAGATGGAGAAGGGCAGCATGAGTTACGACGTGCAAGCCTGACCCCGGGTGGTGTGAGTAGCGACCTGCCTCAGAAACTTTCTCCCCTCTGAGCCGTGTCTCTATCGACCGCCATATGCCTGTCATATGGACTGCCTAGGGTGTCCGTATGACACACGCATTTCGTTCATGCGGGCGGCATGCCGCCCAGTGCCGTATCCGCAATACGGTGGCCCAGACCGACCGCGACGGCGTTCTGTGACGATCTCACGTCGTCGCTTTCTGTGTGGGGCTGGCGGCCTGATAGGCGGCTATGCCTTGGCCGACGCCCTGCGTCTTGCGTCGGCCAGCACGATGCCGATGGCAATGCCTACGCGCATGGCGATGCCGACGCTGGCGGCACCAAAGGTACCGTTGCTCAATCCGACCTCGCTAGCTCGCTTTGTCGATCCACTGCCCGTGCCGCCGATCGCGCGCGCCACCGGAAAGCGCGCGCATCCCGACTATCCCGGTCAGATGCTGCCGTATTACCGGATGGAGATGCGTGCGTTCAACGCGCGCCTGCACCGTGACCTCCCGCCGACGCCATTGTGGGGATACGACGGCCTTTCACCGGGCCCGACGTTTGAGACGGTGCGCGGTGAGCCCTTGCTGGTCGAATGGATCAATGCGTTGCCGACGCGACACTTTCTGCCGATTGATCACAACCTGCATGGCGCGGAGGCCTCGAAACCCGCCGTGCGTGCCGTAACGCATGTTCATGGTGCGCGTGTGCCGGCTGGCAGCGACGGTTGGCCGGAGGATTGGTATGTTCCCGGGCATTCGGCGCTCTTTCACTATCCCGGCGCGCAGGATGCGGCGACGCTGTGGTACCACGACCATGCGATGGGCATCACCCGGCTCAATATGTATGCCGGCCTGTTCGGTGCCTTCATCGTCCGCGACGCCGATGAACAGGCGCTCGGCCTGCCATCGGGCGACTTCGATCTGCCGCTGATCCTGTGTGATCGTCTGATCGCAAAGGACGGCCAGCTCTACTACCCGGTTTCGGACGATCCGTCGGCACCATGGGTTTCGGAGTGCCACGGCAATGCCGTGTTGTGCAATGGCAAACTCTTCCCCTATCTTGAGGTCGAGCCGCGGCGTTACCGGTTGCGGCTGATCAATGTCGCCAATACGAGTTTCTTCGATCTCTCGATGTCAAATGGACATCCATTCCAGCAGATCGGCAGCGACCAGGGGCTACTACCCGCACCAGTGGAGCGCTCACGCGTCGAACTGTATCCGGCCGAGCGCGCCGAAGTGATCGTGGATTTCAGCGGCATGGCCGGGCAGGCGGTCCAGCTGCATCACCAGTCCGAGGCCATCCTGGAATTTCGCGTGCGTGACCGGGGGCATCCCGATACGTCGGTGCTTCCGGCAACGCTGCGACCCGTGCAGCGCATTGATCCGGCCAGCGCGGTGCGTGATCGTGTGCTGACGCTGGGCGAACAGGACGATGCCGGCGGCAATCCCTCGATGATGTTGCTCGGCGGCAAGATGTGGTCGGATCCGATCACCGAAAACCCGCGGAAAGACAGCGTCGAGACGTGGAGCTTCGTCAACATCACCGGCGATTCGCACCCGATCCACTTGCATCTGGTGCGCTTCCAGGTGATCGATCGAAGGCCGTTCGACCTGTTCGCGTGGAACGCGCATCGCATCGTCAAATACACCGGTCCCGCACAAACGCCGCCGTTGCACGAGGCGGGCTGGAAGGACACCGTGCGGGCCGATCCCGGCGTGGTCACGCGCATCGCGATGCGCTTCGAGGGCGAGCCCGGCCGCTACGTTTGGCATTGCCACTATCTCGAGCATGAAGACAACGAAATGATGCGCCCCTATCAGCTGCTGCCGGCTTAGAAGTCCGCGCCAGGCGATGCAGGTGTGCTCCCTCCCCTGCCTGCAGGGGAGGGCTGGGGTGGGGTCGCTCTTCGTCACCAAGATCAAAAGCGCCCCCTTCCGACATCCCCTGCGCGCAGGGGGAGGAGCAAACAGCGGCTTCGCTCTGATTCGCTGATCTCATCTTCGTGAGCCAGCGCACAAGATCGTGCACTGTCGCCGCATTGTCATGCTGGACTGACTCGTTGTCGTGTCATTGCCAACGTTGCGTCATCTGTGCGGCACAGACTGCCGGTGGCCTGCAGGACCCAGTCGCTTGCAGGCCAAGAATCAGGGGGAACACTCGATTGCAGCCTTCACAGGATTCCTGCAGGAGATCCAGTTATGTCCATATTGCTAAACCGTACGCGGTTCAGACCGCTCGTCCTGGGCGTGCTCGCCGCCGGGCTTGCCGGCGTCGTGAGTGCGCAGAGCACCACACCACCCGACAAGGACGCTACCTTCCGCCAGAACCTGCCGACCGCCGGCACCCATAACCGCAACACGCCGCCCGGTGGCGTTGTCGTGCTGCATAACCCCGGTATCGGTGACGATCGCAGCGGCAATACGCGCACTCCGATCAAGCACGTGATTCTGCTGATCGGCGAGAACCGAACTTTTGACCACGTTTTTGCCACCTATACGCCGCCGGCGGGGCAGAGCGTGCACAACCTGCTGTCGGAGGGCATCGTCAACGCCGACGGCACGCCGGGCCCGAACGTTGCCGCTGCACGCCAGTGGCAGGCATCGAACACCGGCGCGTTCGCGAACGCGCCCGCGCACACCACGCCGTATGCACTCTTGCCGTCGATGAACACCGGCGGTGCACCGACGCAGGCGTTCTTTTCCTCGGCGGCGGAAGCGCAGGCTATCGAGCCGGCTTTGCCGGCAGCTAACTACGTGCAGCTCGCTGAGGGCGGTACCGGTCTGCCCAACGACGTCGTCGATACGCGCTTTCCCACCCGGCTGGCCAATGCGCCGGTCGACATGCATGCCTCGATCAGCTACAACGACTACGCCAATAGTCCGGTGCATCGCTTCTTCCAGATGTGGCAGCAGCTCGACTGCAGTGCCCAGGCGGCCACGCGGAAGAACCCGAGTGGCTGTCGCAACGATCTGTTCCCGTGGGTCGAGACCACCATCGGTGCCGGCAACAACGGCGTCGCGCAACCGGCCGGTTTCACCGACCAGAGCACGGGCGAGGGCGCAACATCGATGCAGTTCCTCAACATCGCCAAGGGTGATGCAACTTACCTCGCGCAGCTTGCCCGTACCTATGCACTCAGCGACAACTTCCACCAGGCGGTGATGGGTGGCACTGGTGCCAACCACATCATGCTCGGCTTCGGCGGTCCTATCTATTACGCCGACGCGCAGGGCAATCCGGTGATCCCTCCGTCCAACCAGATCGAGAATCCGAACGCCCAGCCGGGTACCAACAACTGGTACGTGCAGGATGGCTATGGCGGCGGATCCTACGTCAACTGCGCGGACGAGTCACAGCCTGGCGTGGCCTCGGTGAAGGGCTACCTGCGTTCGCTGCCGTATCGCACTTTCCGCGGCACGGATTGCAAATCGGGTGCGTACTATCTGGTGAACAACTACAACCCGGGCTACCTGGGCGACGGCACGCCGGCACCGCTGGGCGCTGAGCAGTTCACCATTCCGCCCACTACGCAGGACAACCTCGCGCTGTTGCTCAATCGTCATCATGTGAGCTGGAAGTACTACGGCGAAGGCTGGGGCAACGGCCAGGAGAACGGCGAGGCAGGCACATTCTGCAACATCTGCGATCCATTCCTGTATTCCAAACAGGTGATGACCAATCCGGAGCTTCGTGGCAACAACCAGGATATCAACAATCTCTACAACGATATCCAGAACAACACGTTGCCGGCAGTTTCGATTGCGAAACCGGATGGACTTCTGGATGGCCATCCGGCCTCCTCAAAGCTCGAGCTCTTCGAGGGCTATGTGCAGAAGATTGTCGAGATGGCGAAGGCCAATCCGCAAGTGTGGAATGACACCGTCATCATGGTGACGTTCGACGAAGGCGGTGGTTACTACGACTCGGGCTATGTGCAGCCGATCGACTTCTTCGGCGATGGCACGCGTATCCCACTGCTGGTGATCTCGCAGTACTCGCAGGGCGGTCATGTTGTGCACACCTACTACGATCACGTCTCCTTCGACAAATTCGTCGAAGCCAACTGGGGTCTGGACGAAACGATCTCGGCGCGCAGCCGCGACAACCTGCCCAATCCAGTCGCGCAGTCGGACAACCCGTATGTGCCGGTCAATTCGCCTGCGATCGGCAATCTGATGGACATGTTCAATTTTAGAAACACCGCCGCAACGAAGGATTGATCCTCTCGCGGATCGTGCCCTGCCTGCTGATGCAGGCAGGGCATTCGCGTGTCTGGGTGTCACGCCTGGCGCCGGCGCCTGCTTCTATCTCGCATGACCATAGGGTGTTCCAGCTATGAATAAATCGATTCAAAACGCCCGGCGACCATGCCGCGGCCCCCTCGTTCGTCGCCGTGCTGCCTTCGGGCTGTTTATCGCCATCGGCCTGGGTGGGTCGGGCGCGCGTGCCGATCCCGCGGATTTTCAGGCGATGCCCGGTCTGTGGAGGACCGTTGTGACCGTCGTCGATCATGGCCGGCCCGGCCATCCATCCGTCCGCTGGCATTGCGTACACGAAGGCGCGGATCCCTGGCTCGCGTTCGCCGACCTGTCGATCCCCGAAGCACACTGTCAGCGCGCCGACGCGCATCGCAGCAGTACCGCTCTGGCCTGGACGGTTAGCTGTTCGGGACGTCCGTCGGTGGTTGGCCGCGGTCGCGTGGATTTCGATTCCGCCGAGCATTACACCGCCAGCATCGTATTGCAGGGCCGTGGCGAGGCCGTGCGCGTCGAAGGCAAGCGCTATGCTGCCTGCACCGACCCCACCGACTGAACTTGCGCGCAGGATCCAAGGCTCGGATCGACTTGTGCTTTCACCGCGAGCTCAGATGACTCGTTACCTGGCTTGACTGCTGTAGCGCCAACCAGCGGGTGATTCGGGAGGCTAAATCTGCCCTGGCAGGGCAATGCAGGATCGCAAGAACTTGTCTGGCGATCGGGCAACAATGGAGATGCGCAGTGCATCTGGGACAGACCGGCCACGCGCTGTACGATGGGGCTGGGGAAATACTGCTGTCACATGCAACCGCTCGAGGTAGAGATGGCCTTGGAGTCGCGCACCAGTTCGAGCTCGTTGCAAGGTCACAAGCCTACCGAGGGCACCCATTTCTTTTTTGCCCTGAAGCCCGACGACAAGGCAACGGTCGAGATAGCCCGGATCTGCGAGCGCTTTCGCAAATCCCACCGGCTAATTGGTACGCCGGTCGATGCCGAAGAGTTCCACTTGACGCTGGTTGACATGGGCAGGCCGGAACGTCTGCAGCAGTCGATGGAAAGCGCGTTGGTTGCCGCGGCCGAGTCCGTAAGCATCAAGAGCTTTGAGGTGTCACTGGATTCGGCGGTGCGCCTCAGCGCCGCCAAGGATGGCAATTTTCCTTTCGTATTGTGCGCGGACAACACATCCAGCGCGTGGGCGTTGAAGTTGCGCGTGGCGATTGCGGAAGCCCAGCGTCGTTTCGGGCTGCAAGTGCCGGGCGTCTCCAACTACCTTCCGCACGTCACGCTGATGCGTGGCAATGCGATCGATACGGTCGCGGAATCGATGCCGCCGATCCGTTGGAACGCGCACGAATTCCTGTTGATACGAAGCTTCTTCGGGCAATCCAGGCACGAGGTGATTGGTCGCTGGCCGCTGCACAGCGATCATTCCGAGCCGGTGGAATTCGACTGGCCGGTTGAGTTCGATTTGCCCGCCGAGTTCGACCTGCCTGCAGACGACTGACACATCTCTGCGGACCAGTAGGTTTATCGTGCGCATGCGCACAACGGTCCCGGGCAGTGCTTCTGCGAGTTACGCCACAGCCCGCTGCAAGACTTCGAGGTCGATCTTCTTCATCTGCAGCATCGCCTGCGTGGCTTTGCGCGCCCGCTCGGGGGCGGGGTCGGTCAACAGCGCGATCAGCTGGGTAGGCACGATCTGCCAGGACAGACCGTAGCGGTCCTTCAGCCAGCCGCATTGCTGGGCCTTCTCGTCGC